>JBATYG010000839.1:0-2556 GCA_049673945.1 Occallatibacter sp. | reverse complement strand
CAAAAGCGCCGTTGTAGTGGTCCGGATAAAACACCTGCACCGCCAGCGACTCCCATCCGCCTGTCGAGCCGCCATACACAAAGCGTGCCCAGCCCTCGCCAATCGCGCGAAACTTCTTCTCAAGCGCAGGAATCAGCTCGTTTTCAATCGCGTCGCCATACGGCCCCACATTCGCCGAGTTCACTGCGTAGGAGTCGTCATAGTAGGGGTTCGCGTGCTGAATCTTCACAATCAGCACCCGCGGAAATCCCGGCGAAATCCACTTCTGGTAAAACTTGTACGCTTCCTGCTGCTGAATGCGGTTATACCCGGCAAGATGAAAACGCTCGCTGTAGTCAGGCTTCAAATTTGGATCAGGCGGCGTCGTTCTAAAGTCGTCAAAGTCGCTCACAAAGTGATCGTGAAAGATGATCAGCGGAAAGCGCGCGTTCGGATGCTCGTCAAATCCCTCCGGCACCAGCACAATCGCGCTCAGATACATCGGCCTGCCCCAGAACTTCGTCAGCGCCGCGCTCTGGATGCGAATATGCCGGATGTACTTCGTGTCCGCCGGCGTCGCAATCGGCGCGATCACCTGGCTCAGCACCACCGTGTGCGTCTCGCTGCCCGGCCCGATATGAATCTTCTCCGGCTTCGAGTAGAGATTGCCCGGCGAAATATTCCAGTGCTGCCCCTCGCCCTGGTCCATGTGCAGCTTCACCGTCTTGCCGTCCGCGCGATGAAACGTCTCATACTTGTTCAGCACCGCCTGCACGTAGTAGTCGCCCGGCGGCACATCCTTCAGACTGCGGACCGGGTAGCCCCACGCGCTCGCGTCCACCACCGCCGCCTCTCCCGGCTTCCATCCATCCACCGTCAGGCCAAACACCATCTGCGAGCGCGGCGTGTCATCGATCTGGTTGCGCGGCTCATTGCTCGCATCGGTTGAAAGCAGCAGCAGAAGCCGCCCATCAAGAGGCTGCGCGCTCACTTCCTTGGGAAACGTAACCGTGAACGTCTGTGCCGCAGCCGCAACGGAAAGCGAGAGGATGACAAGAACCAGTGCGATGGATTTCATTCCGCCTAGAATACATGGCACATGGGCACCCGGAGTTATGGATGAATCAGCATTGCTAGCCCTTGCCGAGGATCAGAAGGCCGAGGTCTCAGGAGAAAGAATTACGGCAGCGAGCGCCAGCGCGTATAGTGCAAGCAGGCATTTCCCACATACTTGAGAAGAATCCGCATGGCCCGATGTTTCCGGTGCATTCTGCTGCTGTTGGTGGGCGTTCAGCTCATGAGCATCGCGCAGGCGCCGCCCAAGCCTGCCCAAGCCGCATCCGGCGGCGGTGAAGCAGGCGCGCAGATAGTTTTCGGCGACGCTGAGGCACCTCTTTACGGGCCCTGGCGTTTTCGCACGGGCGACTCGCCGGTGGACGCTGCTACGGGCGTGCCGGTGTGGGCAGAACCGGGATTCGACGATTCCAGGTGGGAGCAGGTATCGCTCCGGCCCGAGCGCGGGGTGACCGATCCGTACAATGGCGATCCGCGCTATGTGCGGGGGTGGACGGCGACGGGGCACGCGGGCTACATGGGCTACGCGTGGTATCGGCTGCGCGTCCCGGCGGCGGCGAGGCCAGGAATGCGACTGGCTATCTCGAGTCCCATGTATGTGGATGAGGGCTACCAGATCTATGTGAACGGCTCTTTGGCGGGTGGATTCGGAAAGTTCGACGATCCATCGAGGCTGCCTGTAACCACCTCGACGATGCCGGCGACGATTCTGGTACCCAATTCAACTGGCGGCGACGGGCCGGCGACGCAGGTGATCGCGTTCCGTGTGTGGATGGGGCCAATGGGTTTGACGCACTCTCCGTATGCGGGGGGCCTGCACTATGCGCCATACCTGGGCACGACAGGCGCCATCAGAGCACACACGCAACTGGACTGGCAGGAACTGCTGGCGCAGAGCGCGTATGCTCCGTTCGAGGGTGTGCTGCTGCTTCTGCTGGGGATTGTAGCGGCGAGTCTGATTCTGTTTGACCGCTCAGACTCGGTGTACGTGTGGGTTGCGGCGGTGCTGCTGTTTACGGCGCTGATGGATGGCGCGCTGACGCTGTTCACGCTGACGGATGTGCTGAGCCAGCGCACGTACTTCATGTTCTTCGATGTCTTCGCGAATCCGCTGGTGCTGTGCGGATGGGTCATTGTGTGGTGGCGCTGGTTCCGGCTGCAACAGCCGAAATGGATGCCGAAACTGATTCTGGCGCTGATGCTGCTCTACATGGTCACGAAGGCGATCGGTGGAGATTTCTTCTATGGCGCGGCGTTGCATCCACCGGCGGCGGGGATTAACGCGATCTCAGTGGTGGTGCGGCTCATTTTTCTGCCGCTGCTGATTTTCATTATTGCGCTGGGCATTCGCAAACAAGGTGTGGAGGGGTGGCTGGTGCTGCCGGCGGTAGTGCCGCTGATCATTTCGCAGTTCGCGAGTGAGTTGATCGTGTTGAATCTGCCGGTGAAGTGGTCGCCTTTCGGCATCACGATTTTTGTGGGGCAGGTGTCGAACCTGGTGTC
>JBATYG010000838.1:0-6295 GCA_049673945.1 Occallatibacter sp. | reverse complement strand
CCCACTTTCCCCAATCGGCAAACGACTAAAGGACTCAGCCGCCCCACGCGGCCCGATTCCCTCTGTGTTCGTAACAGGAGAATCCATGCACGAAGAGTCGCAGTGCCGTTCCAACACAAGCCTGCTTGCCTTGATGATCACCTCGCTGGTCGTCGCCGTATGGTTCGTCACCGGGTGCTCCAGCTTCGAGGTGACTGATCCCGGCTACTTCGCGCGCATCAACGCGCCCAGCGCTTCTCTGCGCGTCAACCAGCAGATGCAGATCGCCAATAACGCCAAAGCCTCAGGCGTGCCGCTCACTTTTTCCGTCAACGGCATCGCTGGCGGCGACGCAGAGTTCGGCACCATCGACGGCAATGGCCTCTATACCGCCCCCGCCATTGTCCCCGTCCCCAACTCCGTCGTCATCACCAGCGCCGTCGCCGGCCACGACTATCCCCCGGGCTCCGCAACCATCGCCGTTCTCAACCCCATTCCGATTCTTGATGGGGTCACTCCCTCGCAATTCCCCGAGGGCACCCTCCAGGTCGAAGTCGACGGCTCGCAATTCGTCTACGGCGCACAGATCTCCTGGAACGGCGCGCCGATCTCCACCACCTTCATCTCCTCAACGAAGCTCCTGGCCTCTATCTCCGCGCCGCTTCCCGGTACTTATCCACTCCTCGTCAGCAATCCCGATCCTGGCTCGATGAACACCAAAACTGTTTCGATCCCCGTCGCGCCAGGCCATGTCATCCTCACCCTCCAGCCCTCTGAAGGAACTGACGTCCGCGTAACCAACTCCCTCGCTATTGGCCTTCAGATCCAGGGCACGCAGAACACCGGCGTCGGTGTCTATATCAACGGCATCGCCGGCGGCAACTCCCAGGTGGGCACCATTGTTGCAAGCTCCGACGGCTCCACCCTCACTTACACCGCGCCCGCCGTGGTCCCCACGCCCAGCAACGTCGTGCAGCTTACCGTCGTCAGCAACGACGATCCAACCGTCTCCATCAGCCACAACCTTTCGGTTCTAAATCCCATTCCCATCCTCAATTCGGCCACGCCCACCTCTTTCGCCATCGGCTCTTCCACCGTCGTTGTCACGGGCAGCAACTTCATCAACGGCGCCACCGTCCTCATGAACGGCGCGTCCGTTTCCACCACCTTCAACAGCGGCAGTCAACTCACGGCCACGGTCAGCCCCACCGAAGCCGGCGACCTCGATCTGCAGGTCCTCAATCCAAGCCCCGGCCCGGCGGCCTCCGCCGACCTCATCGCCCAGGTTCAGGGAACCCCTCCCGCCCAGCCTGTCTCTGCCGAAGACGCGTCGCGCTTCCTCGATCAGGCAACCTTCGGCGCCACTGACTCCGACATCCGTCACCTCTCCCAAATCGGCTACCAGGCATGGCTCAACGAACAGGTCTCCCTCCCCCAGACATTGCACGAACCCGTCGTCGAACAAGCGCTCATCGTCAACAACCCTGCCTGTGCCGCCAGTGACGTGCTATGCAACGCCAACCTCTTCGTCGAAAACAACCAGAGCGAGCAATACGTTCAGGACACCTTCTGGCAGCAGAGCCTCACAGCCAGCGATCAGCTCCGCCAGCGCGCGGCCTACTCGCTCTCTGAGCTCTTCGTCATCTCAGGCACGCTGCCGCAGGTGCAGAACATGCCCCGCGGCGAAGCCAACTACTACGACATGCTCGGCGCCGACGCCTTCGGCAACTTCCGCCAGCTTCTTGAGGACGTAACCCTCAACCCCATGATGGGCCAGTTCCTTTCCATGCTCGGCAACGACAAGGGAGACGCCAACACTGACCCCGACGAAAATTACGCCCGCGAGGTGATGCAGCTCCTCACCATCGGCCTCTTCCAGCTCAACGACGACGGCAGCCAGAAGCTCGATGGCACCGGCGCGCCCATCCCCACCTACTCCAACGTCGATGTCCAGGGCCTCGCCAAGGTTTTCACGGGCTTCAGTTGGAACATCCCGGGCAACACAGACGCCGCCTGGTCAAACTGCTGCGCCTACGTCGGCACCGGCTACGGCGAAGATCTGCTGCCCATGCAGAGCTTCCCCAGCCACCACTCCACCCAGGAAAAGGACTTCCTCGGCGTCGTCATTCCCACTTCCGGAGCGCCTGATCCCAACGGCGACCTCAAGATCGCCCTCGATACTCTTTTCAATCACCCAAATCTCCCTGCCTTCTTCTCCAAGCAGATGATTCAGCACCTCGTCACCAGCAATCCCAGTCCCGCTTACATCGCCCGCGTCGCCGCCGTCTTCAAGGACAACGGATCCGGCGTCCGCGGCGACATGAAGGCCGTCATCACGGCGATTCTGCTTGATCCCGAAGCACGCGACTCCGCCTCTGACCTCGCCAATCCGCAATATGGCAAGGTGCGCGAATCCCTCATCCGTTACACCAATTGGGCGCGCGCCTTCACCGCCCAATCGCGTAATGGCGGCTACAACATCGGATCCACTGAAGATCCCATCTGGGGACTCGGCGAGATGCCGCTTCGTTCCCCCTCCGTCTTCAACTGGTTTGCCCCCGGTTATGTGCCGCCCAACACCACAATTGAAGCTGCCAACCTCGTCGCGCCTGAAATGCAGATGACCAACGTGACAACCGTCGTTGGCTACCTCAATTACATGCAGAACTCCATCGGCAGCGACGGCAAAAACGGCTCCGACATCTTCGCTTCCTATTCCGCCGAGATCGGCCTCGCCGCAACCCCCGATGCGCTCCTTGATCGCATCAATCTCCTACTCATGGGCGGTGAAATGGACAGCACTTTGCGCAGCCAGATCGTCGCCGCTGTCAGCGCCATTCCCGTCCCTTCCGGTGATCAGGACGCCGTCAATGCCGCGCTTCGCACCCGCGTCGAAACAGCGATTTACCTCACCATGGCCGCGCCTGCCTTCAACGCGCAGTACTAAGCAGTGTTCAGCACCCATTCAGAGAGGACCGTTATGTGCAAGTTTGACCACAACCGGCGGCAGTTCCTCCGAACCGCTTCCCTGGCCTCCATGGCCGGCATCTCCGCCAGTCCATTTCTTGTCGGCCTCAACTCGCTCGCGGCCATGGCGCAGTCCACCAGTTCGCCGGGCTACAAGGCGCTCGTTTGCGTCTTCCTGGCCGGCGGCAACGATGGCCACGGCACCGTCATCGCCACAGATCCGGATTCCTTCTCCGCCTTCACTCAGGCCCGCTCAGGCGCACCCGGCCTTGCCTATCCACTCGGCGATCTGCTGCCCATCACTCCGAAAACCTCGCAGAACGGCCGCGCCTTTGCCCTCAATCCGGCCCTTACCGGCATCCAGAATCTCTTCAACGCCGGCCGCGCCGCCATCGTCGCCAACACCGGCACCCTCATCGCTCCCGCCACCAAGGCCCAGGTGCAGAACAACTCCGTCCCGCTGCCTGCCTCGCTCTTCTCTCACTTCGATCAGATGGCCGCATGGCAGGCCATTGCCGCCAACGGCGGCAGCACCGAGCATGTAGGCTGGGGTGGCGCCGTCGCCGATCTCATCGAGAGCATGAACATGAACTCCAACTCCATGTTCACGTGCATCTCCACCTCGGGAATCGCGCTCTTCCTCGCCGGACAGGCGTCCTACCAGCTCAACGTCACCTCCGCCGGTCCCATTCCTATCTACGGAACAAGCCAGCCGCTCTTCGGTCAGCAGGCCGGCACCGATGCCCTCCTCAACATCCTCACCGCGGACGAAGCCAACCTCTTCGCCAAGGAATACGAGGCCGTCGTCACTCGCTCTATGCAGGCGCAGGCCACGCTCGCCTCCGCCATGCTGCCCGCCGGCCCCACCGGTGTGCCCAATCCGCCTCAATACCTTGACCCCATGACGAACAAGCTCACCAACAACCAGCTCGCCATCTCCATGCAGACCGTCGCCCGCATCATCGCAGGCCGCTCCGCACTCGGTGTGCAGCGCCAGATCTTCTACGTCACGCTTGGTAGTTTTGACACCCACGACGGCCAGGCCGTGCAGCACGCGCGCCTGCTTACCCAGCTCGGCCAGGCCCTCGAGTACTTCGATGGCCTCATGGTCTCTTCCGGCATCGGCGACCAGGTCACCACCTTCACCGCTTCCGACTTCGGCCGAACCCTCACCAGCAACAGCAACGGCACTGACCACGGCTGGGGCAGTCACCATTTTGCTGTCGGCGGCGCCGTCACCGGCGGCGACATGTATGGGCAATACCCTGTCATCGGCACCAATCAGCAGAACGATGTGGGTGCCGGCCGCCTCATCCCCACAACCGCGGTCGATCAGTACGCCGCAACTCTCGCGCGCTGGTTCGGTCTCTCAGACGGCCAGGTCAACCAGGTGCTGCCCAACTTCCGCAACTTCGGCTCCAGCCCCTATCTCGGCTTCATGGGTTGACGTCCGATTTCTGCGCTCGGGCGCTCGGCGTGAACTTGCGCAGCACAAACTCCTGCAGCAGCCCGTTGACCATGCGTACGCCGGTTGTGATCAGGAAGCCTTGAAACACGAGCCCCGCACCGCGGTTGGATTGGGGGTAGTAGAAGTTCGAAATTGCGCCTGACGCAAGATCTCCGCCCATGCTTGAGTAATTCGGCTGCGTCTTCCCATTGTCTCCCTTGCAGACAAATGGACTGAAGACTGCGTGACGAACGCGCGACTTCGTTGTTCCCGTGCCCTGGTAGAAGTAGCGCGGGTCCTGGCGCAGAATCCACGGGAAAATCGCGCCGCCGAAAAAGATGTCCGTGGTGGTATCGGCATAGCCGGCTGCCATGCGCTTGCCGTAGGCATCCCAACCCTGGCCGTAATCGGGAATGTCGCCGGCCTGGTAGATGGCCGAGATGAAAGCCACGCCAACAAAGGTCATCACATCGGTGTTGGCCTTGAAAGCAAGCCTGAACTTCAACTTTGTTGTGAGTGGCACCGGCTCTTTGTCATATGTGACGTAGAAGTTGGGGAAGATTCCCAAAACCCGCTGATGCTCCTCGACGATGACCTGCTGTGTGGCGATCTGCTCCGGCGACCCATACACAGTCACCGAAGTGGCTTTGCTCAAAACCTTCAATTGCACATTCTTCAGAATGACGTATTGACCCGGATGGAGCATCAGTACGGGCGACGTCCAATCCTCAAAGCCCTTCACCGTCACAACGATGTGATACGCAATTCCCGGCGTGAGATGCTCGAACTGAAAGGCGGCGTTGCCGCTGGCAAGAACGGTCTGCCGCTCTCCAGCCGCACCTTCCAGCACCACCGTCGCACTGGGAATCAGATCTCCGTAGACATCGGTGACTGTGCCGTGAACACTCGCCGTCGATGGCATGACACCCGAATCGGGTTGTTGTCCCTTGTCATCGTGGGTCTCCTGCCCGCCTTCATCGTTCAGGTTCTGGTTCGGGTTCAGGTCTTGGTCGGCGTTCGGGAGTCGGTCGCCTGAGTTGACTGGGAGAGCCCCGGGCTGTCTTGCAGATGGGTCTGCAAAACCCTCTCGTCCGGCGAAGACTGACCCGCCCACGCCCCCTTGCGCCATCGAGGCGACGGCTGGCGCCAACAAAGAGCCGGCCAGAAAAAGGAAACAGGGAATAAAACGGGGGGGAAAGCGCATCCATCCACCAGTCACGTGCAAGGCGTTGGCTTAGATCGTGCGTTGGCTTAGATCGTGCTTTGAGCAGGCAGTGCGGAAAGTACCAGGTTTTTCTTACGCTTGCACCAGGAGATCAGCTAACACTGGTTTCGCAGCGAGGTTTCAGAGCGCCCTCTGGCGAATTCATCTGACCGTGCGAGTCTAAATCATTTCGCAGCCGCTAGGGTGTGTCAGAAGATGCGGCAAGGCGACCCCCGGCGGTCGCACGATCCTAGCAGTCGCGCCATCCAGCGCCAATCCTGCGAGTTGCGCGCGGCGCTCTAGAATCCGCGCACGGCCACCGATGCCACCAGCATGCATAAAAACAGCAGCGCGATCATCAACCGGATGCGCGTCACCAGCTTCCCTTCCGGGAAAAGCCGGCCATACTCGCGGTGCATACGCAGCAATCGCGTGACGTCGCCGCCCGGTGGCGTCGACTCAAACTCTCCGCCGCTCAACGCGGTTACCTGCGCCAGAAGCTTGTAATTGGTGAGGGTCAAAAGCAATCCGAGCGCAGACAGACCCGCAATCGCAGCAACTTCAATCAACAGTTGAATATACATGAAACTTCTTTGATTTTATCGTTCATCTGCTTCAGGCGCCGCGCCTATTCGAGATTGGAAAACCCGAGGTAACGAAGCTCCAGAGAACTGAGAACAGGATGCTTAATGCACCTC
>JBATYG010000837.1:0-1665 GCA_049673945.1 Occallatibacter sp. | reverse complement strand
CGCGCACGCTTTCGATCAGCTTCTTCGAGTCGTAGCCGATGCCGTTTTTGAAAACGGTGTCGACATTTTCGATATCTTCGATGTGGGCCGCAGGGTCGCCCTTGATGAGAACGAGGTCTGCCTGTTTGCCTTTTGCGACGGTGCCGATGCGATCCTGGCGGCCGAGGTAGATCGCGCCATTTTCGGTGGCGATCTGGATCGCCTGCACGGGTGTGAAGCCGGCTTCGACGAGGAGCTCGACTTCGCGCTGATCGCCGAAGCCGGGCAGGACGCCGCCGTTGCCGGTGGGGTCGGGACCGGCGAGCAGAAGTCCACCGGCTTTTGCGAAGGCGACTTCGAAAGCCATTTCCTGGCGGAAGGATGCGGTCACGGGCGAATCAAGGCGGACACGAGCGCGCATGGTGAGGTAACTCTGCGCGGCCGCGGGAGACATGGCATCGAGGATGCGGCGCTGAAGGGTGGGGCAGCCCGGAACCGAGGCCTCGAAGACAGGCAACGTGGACGTTACGGCGACGTGATGCGCGACGAGGTTGTGAATGAGCGCCTGGACGCGTGGGTCGCTGATCTCGATGCCGGCCCAGCCGGCGCGGCCGTTGGCCGGGCATTGATCGGGCTTCTTGCCGGGCGCGAACTCAGTGTCGGTAAAGACGGGGCCGTGCTCGAGGTCATCGATGCCGAGCGCGATCGCCTCGGGCCAGGTAACGGAGCAGAGATGGCCGGTGAGCTTCATCTTGTGCGCGTGGGCGGCGTCAATGGCGGCGCCCAGCTCAGCGCGGGTGATGTTCATGTAGGCCTTGTAGGAGGTCATGCCTTCGGCCGCCCAGTAGTCCACCATGCGCCTGGCGTCGTCTGGACCGGTGAGCTCGTGCATCTGCGCAAAGCGCGTGGGCGCGCCTTCAAGATAGGGCGCGGTTGCATCGATATCGGGACCGGGCATGCGCTGCTGGTCGATGCGGAGCTTCACTTTAATGTCGGTGTAGGGCTCAAGGCTGCCGGTGGTGCGCATGGTGGTGACGCCGGCAGCGAGATAGAGCCGCGGCGCTGTGAAGGGGATCTCGGCAACGAAGAATCCAGGCTCTTCGACGGCACCGCTCTCGGTTTGCGGCGCAGCGGAGTCGGTGTAGTACATGTGATCGTGGAGGCCGACGAGTCCGGGAATGACGGTGTAGCCGGTGAGCTCGATGCGCTGCGCCCCATCGGGAACGGGTGCGCCGGCGGCGGGACCGGCGTATTGAATGCTGCCGTGCGAGACGACGATGGCCTGATCGTCCGCGGGAGCGGAGCCGGCGCCGTCAATGATGCGGACGTGGTCGAGGACGAAGAAAGGCGCGCTGACCTTGATGAAGGAATTGACTGCATCCTGCGCGAGAGCGGGAATTGAGATGGCGGCGAAGGAGAGCAGAAAGGCGAGCGAACCTCTGGAGCGCATAGGTACCTCGGCGAAGCGGATGAGCTGGGGAGTGCAGCGCCGATTCTAGCAAACCAAGGAGGTGCCTCGGCCTTGGCCGCTCTGTCCTAAGAATGCGTTCTCAGAACACGACCGGCTTTGCCAGCATACTTACCGCCTGGTGAGCGGGAAGTAGTCGTTGGAGACTTCGATGACTGGGTGCTTGTTATCGCCGACGAGGACGTGGAGGCCGGGAGCGCCGACCTGGCCGCAGAGGG
>JBATYG010000836.1:0-1778 GCA_049673945.1 Occallatibacter sp. | reverse complement strand
GCCGTGAGGTGTCCTTCCACTACAAGTGGAATGATCTGAGCGATTCCGGTTACTGGCTCCTGGGGCATATTTTCCGCAGCTATGGCGCAACCACAACCACTCTCTATCAAGCGCCGACACGCGAAGCGCTGGATAAGGCGCAGATATACATCATTGTTTCGCCGGATATTCCGTCGAAGAACCCAAACCCGAACTATATGCGGCCGGAAGATGCGGCGGTGATTGCCAATTGGGTAAAGGCCGGCGGCGTCCTGATGATCTTGGAGAACGATCCGGCGAACGCGGACCTGGATCATCTGAATCTTCTCGCCGATCGCTTCGGCATCCACTACAACAGCGTGTTGCGCAAGCACGTGATCGGCAGGCAATGGGATCTGGGTAAGGTTGCCGTGCCGGCGGGTGGTCCCATTTTCCAGGATGCGCACACGATCTACGTGAAGGATGTTTCCACGATCTCGGCGAAGGCGCCTGCGATCGCTCAGCTTCGCGACAGCGGCGACATCCTGATGGCTACGGCGAAGTACGGCAAGGGAAGCGTCTTCGCGATGACCGATCCATGGCTCTACAACGAATACACTGACGGGCGCAAACTCCCGCCGGAGTACGATAACTTTGCCGCGGGCAGGGAAGTGGTTCGCTGGGTTCTGTCGCAGATCCCGCCGATGAAGTGACCCATCGCAGCTACGGAATTGGCCTAGTTGGCCGGGTGGGATCCCAGTTGTCGTCTCCACGAAGGTAAACGGAGGGAGCGTAACGCCCCGCTTCTTTTGCCGTGAGAATGTGCGTATGAAGATCGCGCTTTGCCTGGTGCGATCCGGGACCGCTCGATCCGAACTCCGAGTAGGTCGCCGTCGCGATGGAATTTGTCTTGCCCGGCAACCACTCGCGCCACCCGCCTGCGTTGATGTGGGCGCCCATTGCGGTGTCGATGTAGGTGACGGTGGAGTAAGGCCTCCAGGGACGGCCGAGCCAGACATTGTGCACATTCGGCGCAGCGATGAGCCGCGATTTATAGATCACGAAACCGGAGTCTTCATCGGGAAAGATTTTGCTTTGCGCGGTGATGAAACCCTCAACAAGCGGCAGGCTACGAATCCGGCAATGGTCGAAGACGGTCTTCCCGTCGCCAAAAATGAAGTCGAAGTTTCCCTCGATATAGCAGTGGGAAAAGTACTGCCGAGCCGGCTTGCAACTGTGAACATCGCTGGCCGACATGCACCCCTTGCTCCCCGCATAGAGAGTGTCCTGATGCCCGAGCATGCGCACGTTCTCAAAGATTGCGCGGTCGCCAGTCACTCGTAAGGCGACAGCCTGCGAGCCTTCAGGATATGGATTACCTGCGGGCTGGTAGTCATTCTGAAAAGTGAGGTTCTCGGCAACAAAATCGTCTCCCGAAACATTCACCGTGGCCGTGTGAGATGTACCGCCATTGGCTTTTGCATACCGGTCGAAGACGACGACAATCTTCTCCGCATCCCCGCCGGCGCCGCGCAAGCGAATCTTCGGTTTGTCGACAGTCAGCACTTCCCGGTAAGTTCCGGGAGCAACGACGATCAACGCGCCTGTTTCCGGCGCCGCGTTGATTGCGGCCTGGATCAATGTGAAATCAGCCGAGCCGTCCTGCGCGACATGAAGAGTCTTCAGCTCCGGCGGGTTTGGCGCTGCAGGTGGATTGGCAGCCTTGTGGGCCGAGTAACCGCATCCAGAAATTGCAACGCAGGCGAGAGCAGCGGAGGCGAAGAGAAGTTTCCTGATGTCGGGCGCCATCTGCTTCTCGC
>JBATYG010000835.1:0-5078 GCA_049673945.1 Occallatibacter sp. | reverse complement strand
CCCAGAAAGCGCGTAACCACGCGAACATTCTCAACCGGCAGCCCCAGCACCTGGGCCATCACGATGCGGTGGTTCATTACGCCCTGCGTTGTCTCGTAGAGCGTGACGCGATCACCCTCCCACACGGCGACCGAAGCGTGCAGCTCGATCGGATTGTGGGTCTCGTTCGGGGTACTGTAGGTGGCGTCGAGCTTCACCGGCGCCGAGGCAAAGGCTGCATCAGGATCGCCGCGTTTTGAGATCGATTTATACTTGCCCGCATAATCATCGAGGCTTGTCCGCAGGCTTGCGGGCTTCGCCTCGTACTCCACTTTCACTGCGGCTGCTGCGGCGGTGGCCTGCTCCAGCGTTTCGGCGACAACCACGGCCACGTGCTGGCCCCAGTGCCGCACGACCTCGTCTTCAAGAGCAGAGCGCACTTCGCTGTTGGTCGCATTCTGATCGCCGGGCACGGTTCGATAGAGCGGCCCGATGTTGCCGTGATGCAGCACAAGCAGAACGCCGGGCATTTCTTCTGCAGCGCTCGTATCGAGCTTCGTAATCTTTCCGCTCGCGATGAGCGACGCAACCGGCACGGCATGCGCCATGCGGTCAAAGTAAAAATCCGCAGCATACTGCGCGGTGCCGGTGGTCTTGAGCGGGCCGTCGATGCGCGGCGTTGGCGTGCCGATGACGGAGTCTTGCGTCTTGCTCATGCTTCTGATTCCTCAAACTTCAAGAACGGTAGATTTCAGCAGATCTTCGATGCGGATAGGCAGTTCGCGCACGCGGATGCCCGTTGCGTGATACACGGCGTTGGCGATGGCCGGGGCTACACCCGCCATGCCGATTTCGCCGATGCCGCGCGCGCCGTACTCATTCACAATGTAATCGGGATAATCGAGGAAAGTGACGTCGAGATCAGGAAGGTCCGCGCAAGTGGGCACAAGATAGTCGGCAAAACTGCCGTTGATGGGCTGCGCAGTGCGCACGTCATGAAGAGTCTCCTCAAGAAGGGCCATGCCTACGCCCATCACCGCCGCGCCCAGAATCTGATTGGCGCCCGCTTTTCTGTTGATGATTTTTCCGCAGTCGAAGATGGAGAAGACCCGGCTCACGCGCAACCGCGCGATCTCGGGCTCCCACTCCACCTCGGCAAAGTGGCAGCCGTAGGAGTGCAGCGAGAATGCCTTGGCCTTGGGGTCTTCGAACGACGGGAAGGTTCTGCCCATCGCTGTGATTCCGCTGAGATTCGCGAGGCGCAGCACCTCTTCAAAGGGGATGCCGCCGGCAGTCGGTTGCCCATTGCCGCGGTAGGCGGCGCCCACCACTTTCGGCTGCTCCTGCTTCAACAGAACCTGGCCGGCGGCCATGGTCAGGGTATTCGGCTCCGCGCCGTGGAAGGGCGAACCAGGCGTCATGGCGGCGATGTTGAGCAGTCGCGTCACGGCGCGGTCCACGCCGTCGGTCGCCGCGGGCAGCATCGCGCTGGTCACCATCGATCCGCCGGAGGTTGGCCCATCCGGCAGCGCCGTGTCGCCGAGAAAGACGTCGATGCGATCGAGAGGAACGCCGGTGCGCGCGTGCATGACCTGAGCAAAGAGCGTGTAGGTGCCGGTGCCGATGTCTTGCGTGGCGCAGCGCACGCAGATGCGGCCGTTGGGGCACAACTCGACGCTCGCGGTGCAGGGAATGCGCGCGGCGGCCCAGGAGGCAGCGCCGAGGCCCCAGCCGAGGATTTTGCCATTACGGCGCATCGAGCCTACGCCGGGGGTGCGCTGCTTCCAGCCGATCTTCTCAGCGCCCGTCTGGTAACACTCCTTAAGGTGGCGCGAAGAGAAGGGAAGGTTCCTGCCCTCGTCGCGCTCGGAATCATTCTTCATGTGCAGTTCGAGCGGGTCCATCTTCAGCTTGATCGCGAGCTCATCCATTGCGGACTCGAGCGCAAAGAGGCCCGGTACCGCGCCGGGCCCGCGCATCGGCGTAGGTGCGCCGACGTTGCGGCGCACCAGGGCTGTGGTGACTTCGAGATTGGGGCAGCTATAGAGAAACGGCGTTTGCTCGCCGCAGTGCTCCACGAAGTCGTCGAGTTGCGAAGTCTCCGTGTAGAAGTCGTGCCGGATGGCGGTCAGCTTACCGTCGGTGGTGGCGCCGAGGCGAATGCGCTGCTGCGTGTGTGGCCGATGCCCGACATTTGCGAACATCATGCGCCGGTCCACGCTCAGCTTAACCGGCCGATTGAGCTTGCGCGCCGCCACGGCGGCCAGTGTCGACTGCGGCCAGGGGAAGAGCTTGCCGCCAAAGCCAGAGCCGATGAAGCGCGAGATCACGCGCACGTTTTCCCGCGGAACGCCCAGCACCTCGGCAAGCACAACGCGATGATTCACCACGCCTTGCGACGACTCGTAGAGCGTAACGTTATCGCCATCCCACACCGCGACGGTGCCGTGCATCTCCATCGGGTTGTGCGTTTCGACGGGCGTCACATACGTTTCGTCAATCACCACGGGCGCCCTGCTCAAAGCCTGGTCCGGATCGCCGCGTTTCCAACTGCTCTCGCGCGTGCCCTCGAAGCCTTCTGCCAGGTCGTGCCGCACGTCGGGTAGCTCGGCGTCATACTCCACGCGAATTGCGTCCGCGGCTGCGCATGCCTGCTCCAGCGTCTCGGCCACCACAAGGGCAACGAACTGGCCCCAGTAGTAAATTCTGTCGTCTTCAAAAGGCGGCCGCGCCTCGTTTGTCGTGCCGTCATCCTGGTGCGGAAAGACGCGGTAGATCTTCTCCATGTTGCCGTGATGGAGAACGAGCACGACGCCGGGCATGTTTTTGGCCTTGCTGGCATCGAGCGAGCGAATGCGCCCTTTGCCGATGGTGCTTTGTATGGCGACGGCGTGCGCGAGATCAGGGAAGGTATGATCGACCGCATAGCGCGCCGTGCCGGTCGTCTTCAAAGGGCCGTCGATGCGCGGAACGGCAGCGCCAATGATGCTGGCGTGAACAATTGAATCGGTCGCCATGCAGATGCCTCCTTTGCTGCGGACTACGGACGCCAATTATGCCTTTGCGGTTGCGAGCTTGAGCGTGCGCACGAGGCAACGCTTCGCCAGTTCCACCTTGAACGCGTTCTCGGTGCGCGGCTTCGCGCCCGCCAGCGCCGCTTCGGCGGCTTTGCGGAAGATTGCTGCATCGGCGGCCTTGCCATTGAGTGCTGCTTCGGCCTCATGCGAGCGCCAGGGCTTTGTACCTACGCCGCCCATCGCCACGCGCACGTAGCGGATGCGCCCGCCCTCGACCCTGGCGACGACCGCGGCCGAGGCCAGCGCAAACTCGTAGCTGGCGCGGTCGCGCAGCTTGAGATAAACACTGTGGGCTCCCTCAACGGGCTTGGGCAGATCGACATAGGTCACCAGTTCGCCGGGCGCGAGCGCGTTCTCGATGTGGGGCGTGTCGCCGGGCAGTTTGTGGAAGTCCGCGAATGCGATCGTCCGCTTGCCCTTTGGACCTTCGACGTGAATCACCGCTTCGAGAGCAGCCATTGCCACGCACATATCGGAAGGATGCGTCGCAATGCAGTGATCACTCGTGCCGAGAATCGCATGCGTACGATTGAAGCCGTCGAGCGCCGCGCAGCCAGTTCCGGGTGTGCGCTTGTTGCATCCATATCCGCCGGGCGTTCCGGCGGTAGGTTCGCGGAAGTAGACGCAGCGCGTGCGCTGCAGCAGGTTGCCGCCGGTGGTGGCCATGTTGCGCAGTTGCGGCGAGGCGCCGGAGAGAAGCGCCTGCGACAGCACCGCGTAATTGGCTTTCACGTCGGCGTTCCAGGCGAGGTCGCTGTTGCGTACCAAGGCGCCGATGCGGAGGCCGCCGCCGGGCAGCTTCTCGATCTTGTCGAGCGGCAGCAGGTTGATATCGACCAGTGCCGGCGGCTGCTCGACGCGCAGCTTCATCAGGTCGACCAGCGTGGTGCCCCCGGCAATGAACTTTGCCGACGAAGCGCCAGCCAGCGCCTTGTCGATGCTCGAAGCTTTGACGTAGCTGAAGCTCTGCATGGTTCTCTCCTCGTCAGGCCTGCGCCCGCACCCGGCGCACAGCGGCAACAATATTGGTATAGGCGCCGCAGCGGCAGATGTTGCCGGCCATGGCGTGCTTGATGTCCTCGTCCAACGGGCCGATCGGCTCTTTGAGCAGCGCGACGGCGCTCATGATCTGCCCGCTGGTGCAGTAACCGCACTGGTAGCCATCCTCCTGCACAAATGCCGCCTGCATGGCGTGCATGTTATCGGGCTGGCCGATGCCTTCAATGGTGGTGATCTCGTCGCCTTCGTGCATCACGGCGAAAGAGAGGCAGCTATTCACGCGGCGGCCGTTGACGTGCACGGTGCAGGCGCCGCACTGCCCGTGGTCGCAGCCCTTCTTGGTTCCGGTGAGGTGTATCCGTTCGCGCAAGGTGTCGAGCAGCGTGGCGCGGATGTCCAGCCCCTTCAGCGCGTATTCCTTGCCGTTGATGCGCAGGGTGACGTTGGCTGTGCCGGCGGCGTCGGTCGTCTCGTCTGCCTCGGGCGCAATTGCCGGCGCGGCTGCGGCGAGCGGTCCGCTGCCGGCGAGCAGGCCGGTTGCGCCTAGCCCTGAGAGAAACGACCGGCGGCTGAAGTGCGCTCCTGGTGGAAGCAGCGGTTCCAGTTCCAGTGTCTGCTGATCGGGCGCCAGTTCCTGCTCTGCCTGAGGCGAATGTGTACGGAAGTTTTCGTGGGGAACTCTGCTGTCTGCCACAGGTGGACCTCCTTGCGATCGTGACCTTCACCCGCCTGGTCGAACTGCCCGAGCGAGCGTGCAATTCAACTGCTCGGCGGCACGCGCCAATTTTAGACTTCTGCCAGCGTCTTCGTCGCCGGCAAATAGCGGCTGGCGACGGATATCTCTGGAGGAAACCCGGATCGCGATCATCATAGCGGTTTCCTCTTCAGATGGAGGTGCGGTGCGTCTTCGTTAGCTGACGGGGACAAGCCCGGCGTCCGTTTTCTCCTGCGCGGGATGCTTTTGGGCCGGCCCGTCGATGGCGATGCGTTCCTCAATGTTTCTGTAGTTGGCGATCTTGTGGG
>JBATYG010000834.1:0-2557 GCA_049673945.1 Occallatibacter sp. | reverse complement strand
CTACATCCACCCCGCCGTAGGTCTCCCGGGCCGTCTTCACGACCTGCCAGTTCACGCTGGGCAGATGATTCGGCGTGCGGCCGAGAATCTCGCGGTCGAAATCGCTCTTGATCTCCTCGCGCCGCTGCTTCCATTCAGCCACCGTGGTCACAGGCCGTCCATCGTCGAAGACAAGCGGGTCGGGCAGCTTTGGATAAACGTCGGCCTTCGCTTCGTCGTAGTTGGCGGCATTGGGCGCCTTCGCGTCGCCGGAAGGTGGCGGCCGCATGTCGGAGTCTTTCAGACCCAGCAGGCCAAGCATGCGCTCGCGGTCCTGCTCCGCCGTGAGGTGCACCACGCCCGCGTCGGCATGCAAATACCGGCTCGCGAATTCGAGAAACGTGGGCCAGTTCGGTCCCTGCGTATGGCCGCCCGCATGCTCGCGATACGCAAGATCCCCGTCAATCAACGGCGTGCCCATGGCAGGAAACGCCGTGGTGCCGAGGTCCTTCTTTCCCAGCAGCCGATAGACGGGTCCGGCGTCTACCGCTGCAAGAAACATGCCCTTCGGGTCGATCCATCCGTCGCCGCCGGTAATCGAGCCACCGCTGATGAAGACTGGCCGCGGCGCCACCAGCGCAATCAGTTCGTTGTTATCCACGGGCAGATCGCCGGGCGTGAGCGGGCCCGCGTACTTGAGAAAATTGCCGGCCATCCAGTGGTATTCCTGTGCGCCGGCGACGTTACTCACCTGCTCGCCGAAGATGTGACGGTAGAGCTTCGCGCCGCCCTCGCCTGAAGAGCTGATATAGCCGATCGCGAAACGCGGATCATACGCCATCGCCACAATCGCAGCCTTGCCGTAGCGCGAGTGGCCGGCAATGCCGACCTGCTTCGCATCTACATCTTTGCCGCTCTCGAAATAGTCGAGCGCCTTGCTCGCGCCCCAGCCCCACGCTTTCAGTGATCCCCAGTCATCGAGAGTGCGTGGCTGGCCCCTGTTCACCAGGCCGATAATTCCCTTCGTGAGCCCCGCGCCGTTATCCGGCTGCACGCTCGTCGGAATGTACTCGGCATACCCCCATCCTCGCCGCAGGACCTGCTGCTGCCACGTCGGGCCCGGCTCAGGCTTTGCAAGCTGCGGATACATCTTCGCCAGCATCGCCAGAAATTCCTTACTCCAGCCGAGCTCCATGATCACGGGAACCGGACCCTTCGCATCGGCCGGTGTCGAAAGCGTCAGTTCGATGTCGACAGTAATCTGTCGATCGGCGGAGTTGTCCACATGCCCCACCAGCGTTTTGGTAATCACCGGCACCCCGCCGTTCATCTCGTGGACAACGCTCTTCACCTCCCAGTTCACTTTGGGGAGATTGGGCGGTGTGCGCCCGTAGATTTCGCGGTCGTAGAGCTCCAATATCTGCGGACGCCGCTTCGTCCACCACATCGTCGCCGTGGTCACACGCGTGCCGTCACTCATCAGCAACGGGTCGGGGATGTTTGGATAGACATTGGCCTTTGACTCATCGTAGTTCGTGGAGTTGGGATTGTTTTCGACCGGCGCGCGCAGCGTCTTGATGCCCAGCTCATCCATCACGCGCTGATGGTCTTTTTCAGAGGCTGCCTGGATCGCCAGTTGCTCCGGCGTTGGCGCTGGACGCGCAGGCTCTTGCGTTTGCTTGCTCTGCGCGGCACTAGGCGCCACGCTGAGGCCGATCATCAGCACAATTGCTCCGTTACGAGACACACAACTGCGCAAGAAACGCAAAAGGGACATTGCCGGTCCTCTTTCAGGCCCGCCGGGATGGCGATGAGCGGAACGCGCCAAGAATATCGACCTGCTTTAGTTCGTGCAAGAGGCGGGCTGCGACCGCGCAGGATTCCGGACTCGCTCTAATTCACCATCAGCGTGAACGTAGTGCGATGCGACAGCGATCCCGATGTGGCCGTAACAGTGACCGTCGAGGTGGAGTGGCCTGCTCCCAGGTGCAAAACTGCTGCGCAGCCGGTGAATGCGCCGAGCGCGGCCATGCAGCCTGCGAGTAACAGAAGTTGCACGCGTCTCCATTTCCTCCATCCCCAGAGACACATTGCAGCGGCGAGAATGGATCCCGGAATCAGTGGTCCGCGGTCACCGCGCTGCGCCGCGGTCATTGTGGGTGCGGACACCGTCAGCGCGGTGTACGCAGTGCCCGGTGGAGTGGGCACAATTTCGGGAGTGAAGGTGCACATTGCGCCCTGCGGCAAACCCGAGCAGGCAAACGCGACATTCGAATTAAAGCCTCCCTGATCCTTTATCGTGACAGTGGCCGTGACACTGCCTCCCCATTGAACCTTGAGTGATGAAGGGTTGATGGTCAGACTAAAGTCCACCGGCAGCGTATATGTGGCACTGGCGATCGCACTTTGGATGTCGTTCGGCGCTGTCGCCATGGCCTGGATGGTTTCCGTTGCAGCCACCACGATTGGCCCCGTGTATTGAGTTGAGCTCGTAGCAGGAGTTGTTCCATCCGTGGTGTAGTAAATTGTCGCTCCGGCCGTCGTATCGCTGATGGTCACCGACTGCGTGGTTGTGTAG
>JBATYG010000833.1:0-8181 GCA_049673945.1 Occallatibacter sp. | reverse complement strand
AGAGGAGAAGGAAGAGAACTTCCATCGCATTGAGCGCCGCTACGGCAGCTTCTATCGCGCCTTTACTCTGCCCTCAACCGTGGATACCGAGCACGTGCAGGCGAACTACAGCGCGGGCGTGCTGAAGGTGGAGCTGAAGAAGAAAGCGGAAGCTCAGCCGAAGCAGATCAAGGTGAACATTGCCGCGTAAGAACGCCGGCTGTTCGACCGCCGGTTTCGAGCAGCCGGCTCGTCTGGGGACGGGCTGGCGCGCTCGAAGAGATCGATCAAGTCCGGGAGCAGGCGCGTAAAATGCGTCCCGGCATTCTCTTTTGTACATCCAAAAGATTGAAAGCCCAGGGCAGGGCCCATTAAGTGGTCCATGAACTGAATGACTGAGGCTGGGGAGCAGATTTTTATGGCAATTCGCTGGGACAAATTTACTGTGAAATCGCAGGAGGCTGTGCAGCGCGCGCAGGAGCTTGCGACCGAGCTCGGCAACCCCGAGTTGATGCCGGTGCATCTGCTGCTGGCTCTCGTCGAGGACCGCGAGGGCGTGATTCCCTCTGTGCTCGAAAAGATTGGCGTGCCCACGCAAAGGCTGGAAGCCGAACTGCACAAAATCGAGGAGAAACTACCTCGTGTGGCGGGCTCTGCCTCGCAGCCAAACCTGAGCGAGGCACTCAACAAGGTGCTGGACCAGGCTTTTCGTGAAGCCGCGAACTTCAAGGACGAATACGTCTCGACGGAACATCTGCTGCTAGGCGCGGCGCACCTCAAAGGCGACCCGGCGCGCGAAGCGCTGGTTTCGCTGGGCGCGACGCACGAGGCGATTCTGCGGGCGCTTACCGCAGTTCGGGGCTCGCAGCGTGTCACCGATCAAAACCCTGAAGGCAAATTCCAGGCGCTGGAAAAGTACGCCAAGGATCTGACGGAGCTGGCGCGCCGCGGCAAGCTTGACCCGGTGATCGGCCGCGACGAAGAAATTCGCCGCGTAATCCAGGTGCTGAGCCGCCGCACCAAGAACAATCCCGTGCTGATCGGTGAGCCTGGTGTGGGCAAAACGGCCATTGTCGAAGGCCTCGCGCGGCGCATCGTTTCCGGCGACGTGCCTGAACTTCTGAAGGACAAGCGGGTGATCTCGCTCGATCTTGGCTCGATGCTCGCTGGCGCAAAGTATCGCGGCGAATTCGAAGACCGTCTCAAAGCCGTGCTGAAAGAGATTGAGGAGTCCAACGGGCAGATCGTTCTCTTCATCGATGAACTTCATACGCTAGTGGGCGCAGGTGCAGCCGAAGGTGCAATTGACGCGAGCAACATGCTGAAGCCGGCGCTGGCGCGCGGCGAGCTGCGGGCGATTGGCGCAACCACGCTGAACGAGTACCGCAAGTACATCGAGAAGGATGCTGCGCTCGAGCGGCGCTTCCAGATCGTCTACGTGGGTGAGCCCAACGTCGAGGACACGATTGCGATTCTGCGCGGCCTCAAGGACCGTTACGAAGCGCATCACAACGTGCGCATCAAGGACTCGGCGATTGTGGCCGCAGCTACGCTCTCGCACCGCTACATCAGCGATCGCTTTCTGCCGGACAAGGCCATCGACCTGGTCGATGAAGCAGCCGCTTCGCTGGCAATCCAGATCGGTTCTGTTCCTACGGAGATCGATCAACTGGAGCGCGAGGCTACGTCTCTCGAAATCGAGCGCGCTGCACTGAAGCGGGAAACGGACCAGAATAGCCGCGGGCGACTTGAAGAGGTGGAACGCGAGCTTGCCACGCTGAAGGAGAAAATCACGGCTCTGCGTGCACGCTGGACGAAGGAGCGTGAAGCGATCACGCGCGTCAGCGACTTGAAGAAGCAGATTGAAGCGCTGCGCTTCGAGGCCGAAGAGCAGACGCGCAAGGGTCAGCTCGATCGCGCAGCCCAGATTCAATATGGAGATCTGCCCAAGCTTGACGCAGAACTGCGCAAGCTGAACGCGGAGCAGGATGGCGCCGGAAAATCGGGCAGCGGCGCGGCGCGCATGCTGAAGGAAGAGGTGGACGAGGAAGACATCGCGAAGATCGTGAGCAAATGGACGGGAATTCCCGTCTCGCGCATGCTCGAAGGCGAGGTCAAGAAGCTGGTCAGCATGGAAGACCGGCTGCGCGAGCGCGTGATCGGGCAGGACGCTGCGTTGACTGTGGTCGCGAACGCGATTCGGCGCTCGCGTGCGGGGCTCAGCGATCCGAAGCGGCCGATTGGTTCCTTCATTTTTTTGGGACCAACGGGTGTGGGTAAGACGGAGACCGCGCGTGCGCTGGCGGAGTTCCTCTTTGATGATGAGCAGGCTATGGTGCGCATCGACATGAGCGAGTACATGGAGAAGCACGCCGTGGCACGGCTGATTGGCGCGCCTCCGGGCTACGTGGGCTACGATGAGGGCGGCCAGCTCACCGAGGCAGTGCGGCGCAGGCCCTACTGCGTGATCCTCTTCGACGAGATCGAGAAGGCTCACCCAGACGTCTTCAACATCCTGCTGCAGGTAATGGACGACGGGCGCTTGACCGATTCCAAAGGGCGCACGGTGGACTTCAAAAACACGGTGCTGATCATGACGTCGAATCTGGGCGCGGCGATGCTGACCGGCGAGAAGCTCAAGACCGAGCAAGACTTCGATATGGCGCGCGAGTCTGCCATGCGGGTACTGCGCGAACACTTCAGGCCGGAGTTCCTGAACCGCGTGGACGATATCGTGATCTTCAGGCCGCTGGGCAGTGCCCAGATGAACCAGATCCTGGAGCTCAGGCTGAACGATATCCGCAAGCTGCTGGAAGACCGGCAGATTTCGCTTGAGCTGACGGAGCCAGCACGGCAGTTGGTTCTTGCGGCGGGCTCAGACGTGGCCTACGGCGCGCGGCCGCTCAAAAGAGCGTTGCAGCGCATGGTGCAGGATCCGCTGGCGATCAAGATTCTGGACGGCGAAGTGCTGCACGGCTCGCATGTGCGCATCGACGTCGATCGGAACTCGAACCAGCTTCACTTCGAGACGATGGGCCGCGAAGCAATGGCGTGAGCCCGTGCGGCGCGGCGATCGAGCTTCGCGATTGGCCGTGGGTTGCCCTGAAGAAAAAAGGAAGTTCCACTGCCTGGAACTTCCTTCTTTTCTTTGTGGCAGGTTTTTCTCCCAAACCGGAAACGCGGTCGAGAATGCCCCTCGACAAACCTACTTGCCGAGGGCCGATTCGATGGCTGCCTGCACTTGCGGGGATTCGGGCGTCACGGCTGGCTCGAAGCGGGCGACCGGCTTTCCATCGCGGCCGAAAAGGATCTTGGTGAAGTTCCACTTGATCTCGCCGCCGACTTGCGGGTTCTCAGACTTGTCGGTGAGGAACTGGTAAAGCGGCGTTTTGTCGTCGCCGAGTACCGAGACCTTGGCCATCATGGGGAAGCTCACGTTGTACTTGGTGCTGCAAAATTTCTTGATCTCTTCGTTTGTGCCCGGCTCCTGCGAAGCGAAGTTATTAGCGGGAACCCCGACGATCACAAAGCCGCGGTCCTTGTACTTCTTATAGAGCGCTTCGAGGCCCGCATACTGCGGCGTGAAGCCGCACTTGCTGGCGACATTCACCACCATCACAACCCTGCCCTTGTAGCTCTTAAGTTTTACCGGTTGACCATCGATCGACTTCATCGTGAAGTCATAGATACTTGTGACATGCGAGGCCGTCAGGCCAACCGCCAGCACCAGCATCAACATCAGGCTCAATTTGCGCACGGATTTCCCCTCCAAAGTTGACGTGCTCCTGATCATAAAGGACGTTCGTGGTATCAGTTGTCACAGATTTGTAAAGTGCGGGAGCGCTATTGCCGCAGCTCGACCAGCGTCGCGCCCTGACCGCCCTCGTTTTGGGGAGCCTCGGCCACATTCGCCACATGGGGATGACCCTTGAGAAACTCGCGCACGCCACGCCGCAGGATGCCGGCGCCGTGCCCGTGAATGACGCGGACGCGCGGAAGCCCGGCAAGAAAGGCGCGGTCAAGATACTTCTCAAGCTCTTCGGTCGCCTCGTCTACCGTGCGGCCAATCAGGTTGATTTCCATGCGCATGTCGTCCGTGTTTGCGCTCAGCACCGAAACATGCACGCCCTTCTGTCGGCGTGCAGCCGCAAGCGGATCCGCCCTCTCAGCCGATAGCTGCGCAGGGCGCACGACCTCGGCAATGTCGTCGCGCTTCACGCGCATTTTGATCGGACCAACGGTCACGTCGAAGATGTCTTTCTCCACCTCGCGCTGCACGGTGGCGACCTTGCCCATTGACTTGAGCCTCACCTCGTCTCCCTCGGCAACATGGCGCACCACATGTGGTTGGGCATTTGCGTCTCCCTGATCGGCGCCGCTGCGGTGGGCAACCACCGTCTGGTTAAAGCTCTCCTGAAACTCGCGGCGAAGACGGTTGATACGGCGCTCCGCTTCCTTTGAGAGCTTCTGCTGGGCAGCCCGATCCTCGATGGCGCGCACATTCTCGCGCATCTGAAACTCGAAGTCCTTAAGTAGCGACGCCAGTTTTACCTCAAGCTCACGAGTGCGGTTACGCAACTCAACGTCGCCTTCGCGCGCCAGGCGGGCCCGCTCAAGGTTGAGGGCGTACTGCTCTTCACGCGCTTTCTTGCGTTCCGCCTCCAGTTGGTCAAGCTCGCTGTGCAGGCGGTCAAGGAAGCGCGCAATATCGACCTGCTGCGAGCCCATGCGCTGCCGCGCCTCGGCGACAATTCCTGCATTGAGACCCAGCCGTTCGGCCGTCTGGATTCCGGCGGAGGCGCCGGGCACGCCGAGCCGAAGCTGATAGTTGGGCACGAGCGTCAGGTCGTCCACGCCGGCCGCGGCATTCAGCACCCCGGCAGTATTAGCGGCATAGACTTTCAGCGACGTGTGATGGGTGGAGATCAATGTCCATGCGCGCGCTGCAAGAAAGTGATTAGCGACCGCAACCGCCAGCGCCGATCCCTCTTCGGGATCAGTCGCCGAGCCAAGTTCATCCAGCAGAACCAGCGAGCGCGGACCTGCCAGGCGAGAAAGTCGATCGAGATTCACAATGTGTGCGGAAAACGTTGAAAGCTCCGCCTCGATCGACTGTGCATCGCCGATGTCTGCGAGAAATGCTGTGAATACAGGAAAACTCGCTGCTGACGCAGGCACGGGAATGCCGGCTTGCGCCATCATCGCCAGCAACGCCGTCGTCTTGAGCGTAACGGTCTTGCCGCCGGTGTTGGGTCCACTGATCACGAGCTGGCGCGCAGCCGAGGCCATCTCCAAAGTGAGCGGAACCACATGCCCACCCGTGGCGCGCAGATGCTTTTCAAGCAAGGGATGCCGAGCTGATTCGAGCCGCAGAAGTTCCGGAGTAATTCCGGGCGCGACACATTCGTACTCCCGCGCGAAGCGCGCGCGCGCCTGCAGGCTGTCGACTATGGCGAGCACGCGGGCACCTTGATCCAGCGCGTCGGCATAGCTGCCCACCTGCCGGGTGAGCGCCACAAAAATGCGGTGAATCTCAGCCTGCTCCTCTTCGATGAGCCGGACAAGCTCGTTGTTCTGCTCGATGGTTTCAAGGGGCTCAACGTAAACCGTCTGACCCGACGAGCTGGCGCCATGCACAACGCCGGACACGCGGCGCTTCAGCTCGCTGCGCACAGGGATCACGAACCGGTCACCGCGGATAGTGATCAGATCATCCCGCGTCGCCCCGTCGCTCGAGAGCTTGCGGAGCGCCGCGCGCAGGCTCTCTTCGATCTGCCGTTGCTGGCGCTCCTGCTCGCGCCGGATGCGACCAAGCTCGGGCGAAGCATCGTCAGCGAGCGTGCCATTCGGCTGAATCTTGCGCTCAATTGATTCCGCCAGCGGCCGCAGATTGATCGTGAGCCCGTCGGACAACGCGGAGAGCCCGGCCAGTCTGCCCACAAGGCGCGCAGGCGGTGACTGCAGCAGCGTCTGCCACGCTGCAATATCGTTGGCAAGGCGAGCGATCGACTGCAACTCAGCGGCCTCGAGGGCAACATCGGGAATCCGTGACTTGGCGACGAGCTGCGACGGATCAAACAAGCCACCAAGGGGGACGGAAGCCTGTTCGGCAAGCAGCAAACGCACTTCGCCCGTAAGCCGATGCTCGCGCGCGATCCACTCTTCCGCCGTAGATGGCCGCAGAGAAAGAATGGCCGCGCGGCCAATGGCTGAGGCAGAAAAGCCGCCGACGAGCTGCAGCAACGGCTCCCACTCAAGCGCAGCCAGATCTGCGTTCTCTACCGGCGATGGAACGGGATCAAGGAGCGGCATCTCAGCATTTATCTTATCTCTGCCGCTGCGCTGACGATGCTACTTGGTAGACGTGGAGGGTGTGCTGCTCTTGCTGGCAGAGCCGGTTGCGGATGCCGGCGTGCTCGCGGAGGACGACTCAGTCGCTGCCGGTTTCACATCCCCGGCTCCTTCCGGGGCCGGCTTCGCGCTCTCGCCGCCTGAGGCGCCCCCAGACGACTTGCCGGCATAGTCGTTGACATACCAGCCAGCGCCCTTGAACTGAAGCGCGGGCACCGTCAACGGCCGCTCGAGCGCTCCGTGGCACTTAGGGCATTCCGTCTCAGGCGCGGAGCTGAAGCTCTGTATCTTTTCAAATCGATGGCCGCACTTGGTGCAGCGATATTCATAGAGAGGCAAGGCGCTCGCGGCCCTCCGATAAAGATTGAGGTGTACCCCTAGTGGAGCGGCAGGGCGGCAATTTTGACGAAAACCGCCGCCCGCCTGATTTCAGATGCGCGAGCGTACTGAACGGTGAAAGGAACCGATGCGACGTGGTTCTCCCAGGCAAGCGTGATCGTGCCGGAGTTTCCGCCGTTGTGCTTGATTGTGTAGATCAGATCTTCAACCAGTGCCGGCGGCTTGCTCATCGTCATCTTTGTCTTGCCAAAATCCTGAGAGCCGTCATAGGCAAGGCCCCATTCGCCTGTCTTCTTGTTCACGATCAGCGTCCAATTATCCGGGTCGGAGATATCGACGAAGAGGGTGTAGGTTCCTTTCGGCACGGTGAGGTCGCCGATCTTCAGGTCGGCCTCGGTCTTGAGCGTAGTCGCCGCATTCGCGCCGGCTCGCCAGACGGGATAGTGCGGATCGTGACTGATCTTGCCATCTTTGGTAAAAAGCTTTCCTTCGCGCCCCTTCACGCGGGGCGAGTTGTAGCTGATGGAGATTGCCTTGCCGGCGATCGTGGCGGACGCGGTTTCTGCCGGACTTGCGGGTGGACCCGGTTGAGCTGAAAGGCTGACAGTGGCGGCAAGCAGAGCGCCGACGCACATCAAAAGACGCTTCATGAGATTCTCTCCTTTGGGCAGAGCCGTTGCAGCAGATGCATTCGTTTGCCGCGATGATTGTCGCACCGCGGGCTTCACTTTCAAAACAGACGGGCCGGCGAGGGCAACGATCCTGTTATGATTCGCGCAAGGAAGCAACATGTCCGAGATCACAACGTCCCTATCGCCGGGCGCCCGGTTTCGCGCCGCGCTCGCGCAAGAGAAGCCGCTGCAGGTCGCCGGAACCGTCAACGCCTATACGGCGCGGCTTGCTGAAGCCGTGGGCTTTCGTGCTCTCTATCTCTCGGGCGGGGGCGTTGCCGCCAACTCGCTCGGACTTCCCGATCTCGGCATTACCACGCTGGACGATGTGGCGACCGATGTTCTGCGTATCACGGGCACAACGAGTCTTCCTCTGCTTGTTGATATCGACACGGGCTGGGGAGGGGCGTTCAACATTGCGCGTACGATTCGCACCATGATCAAGAGCGGAGCGGCCGCAGTACACATTGAGGATCAGGTTGGGGCGAAACGATGCGGCCACCGGCCAGGGAAGGAACTGGTGCCTGCCGCGGAAATGGTTGACCGCATCAAAGCCGCGGTGGATGCGCGGTCTGACGAGCAGTTCGTGATCATGGCGCGGACCGATGCACTCGCCAACGAAGGTCTTGAAGCCGCCATTATGCGCGCCAAGGCCTATGTGGCTGCGGGCGCCGAGATGATCTTTGCCGAAGCGGTAACGCAACTGGACATGTATGCAAAATTCCGTGAGGCGGTTGGCGTGCCAATCCTTGCCAACATCACCGAGTTCGGCAAGACTCCGCTCTTCACGCGCGACGAACTTAGCGGCGCCGGCGTAGATATTGTCCTTTATTGCTGCGCA
>JBATYG010000832.1:0-1719 GCA_049673945.1 Occallatibacter sp. | reverse complement strand
GCGGCGAGCAAGCCGGGAATGAGCGACGGACGAAGCACGCCGGCTTCTTCACTGAGCGGGTTGCCGAGCGGAACGGCAACGCCCGGCTGCGGTGCGGTCAGCGCCGCCTCCTGCGCCGAGCAAAAGGTGCTGGCGATGGCTTCGTTGAATCCGGCGGCGAGCAGAGTACGGCGCACCGCCGCCTCGGCCTCGGCCCAGGGCAGCGACTGCACGCCCTCGCCAAAGCCCGGCAGCGTGTTAGCAAAACGGTTGTAGCCGTAGACCCGCGCGACTTCTTCAATGAGATCGATTTCGCGTTCGATGTCGAGGCGCCAGCTTGGCAGCGTGACCTTCCACGCGGCTGCGCTTTCGGGCGCGAGCAGGCAGCCGAGTGCGACGAGAACGGTTTCGACGGCGGCGGCGGTGATGCCCTCCTTGTCGACCGTAGTGCCCAGCAGGCGGTGCACCTCGCTGAGCGCCAGTGCAACGGGTTTGCGGCCAGCCGTGCGCGCCTCAAGCGCGGGCACGCGCACGTCGACAAGATCGCCTTCAAGGGAGCCGCCGTTGGCGAGGAGGATTCTGGTGACGAGACTGGAGGCGACAGGGGCGGCGTTAAAGTCGGCGCCACGCTCGAAGCGATGGCTCGCGTCCGTGTGCAGGCCGTGGCGTCGCGCGGTGCGGCGCACAGCCATGGGCTCGAACCACGCAGCTTCGACGAGCACGTTCTTCGTGGCGGGCGTGATCATGGAGTCCCACCCGCCCATCACGCCGGCTAGAGCAAGCGGCTTGACGTGATCGGCAACAACGAGATCTTCCGGATCGAGGGTGCGCTCGATGCCGTCGAGTGTCTTGAGGCGCTCGCCCTTGCGCGCGCGGCGGACAACGATGCCGCCCTCGATCTTGTCGAGGTCGAAGGCGTGCGTGGGCTGCCCCATGGCAAGCCAGACGTAGTTAGTGGCGTCAACGGCGCTCGATATCTTCTTTTGCTCGACGAGACCAAAGTAAGTCGCTACTTCGGCGCCGGGAAACCAGTCGCGCGAGTCGGTGACGGTGATGTTGCGCAACACGCGCGCGGTAAAGCGACCACAGGCATCCTGGGCGTCGATGCGAACGTCGAAGGGCTTTGCCGACGGCGAGTGGTCGGGGAGTGCTGCATCAAGCGGACGGAGCGCAACGCCGTAGATAGCCGCGGCCTCGCGCGCAACGCCGTAGTGGTTCATGGCGTCGACGCGGTTGGTGGTGATGTCCATCTCGACGAGCGAGCCGTTGCCGGCGCCGAGATCAAAGACGCCCTCGACGGCGATCCCGCGCAACGTCAGGTCTTCGGCGAGCTGCGCGTCAGAGACGGGAAGGTCGGGCAGATAACTACGAAGCCATTTGGTGAGAATCTTCATTGTTCCTTTGTCGCTCTTCGCTTCATTAATCCTTGGAGACTACTGCGATCGCCGATCTTGGGGAAGAGCTTCCGAATGCGCTCTCGAAAGATTGGAGCCAGAGAATAACCGATCGAAGCCACCCAAGTTCCAAAGAACATTAGGTTCATTTCGCAAGCCGTGTCACCGCCAGATCGAAAAATTCTTTGATTCGAGCAGTCCGGCATCAGAAAACCCGTATAAAAACCGGCCCAACTGATATTCGCAACGGTTCCGGCTTCTTCCTGTATCTCAAACCAGAGGAAGATTCCTGCCAGAAGAACAGGACATACAATCGCCCAACTCCAGGGTTTCAGTTCTTCCAACT
>JBATYG010000831.1:0-2405 GCA_049673945.1 Occallatibacter sp. | reverse complement strand
GTCACCGGGCAGGCGCAGGCTGCCGAGAATGTTGCGCGCGGGGCGGATGAGGCGTTCCTGGGCTGCGGTGTGCAAGAGAACTCCGGAAGACTGGTGTCTTTTTCAGTTTACGGGAAGACCACGCGGGGCTGCGGGTCAGCGCACGCGGAGCACGATGATGGTCTCGTCGTCGAAGCGGTCCTTGCCATCTTGAAAGCGCGTGACGTCAGCCAGAATGGCATCGGCGATGTGATTGGCGGACTGGTCGCGGTTGGCGCACATCAGGGCGGAGAGGCGCTCCTGGCCATACATTTCGCTCTGCAGATTCTCGGCGTCGAGGATGCCGTCGGAGACGAAGACGATGACGTCGCCGGGCTGGGCAGCGAGCGTGAGCTCGTCATACGTGACATCGGAAAAGAGGCCGAGCGGGAAGCCTTCGGCGTTGATGGTGATTGTTTGCCCGGCACGGCAACAGACAGGCTGCACGGCTCCTGAGTTGGCAACGGTGAGGGTGCGCGTTTCATCGTTCCAGAGTGCGAAGAGCATGGTGACGTATTGCGAATCGAGCTTGCGCTGCTGCAGCGAATCGTTAAGCGAGCGCAGCATCTCCGCCGGGCCGGGGCGATGGATTGCCGCCGAGCGCATGATGCCGCTCACGAGCGCGGCATACAGCGCGGCCGGCGCGGCCTTTCCGCTCACGTCGCCGAGCACGATCGCGGTAAGGTCGGGCTCGTAGTCGAGAAAGTCGTAAAGATCGCCGCCAATCGTGCGGGCGGGCAGAAAACGGACAGCCATCTCGGCGCGCGTGTGTTCAGGCGGCGCGGTGGGCAGCAGGCGAAGCTGCACTTCACGCGCCGTGGCGATGTCGCGTTCGAGCTGTTTTTCCTGGCGGCTCACGGCTTGGTAAAGGCGCGCATTCTCAATGGCGATGGCGACCTGCGCAGCCATGGTGGTGAGGGTGCGCTGATGCTCTTCGTTGAAGAAGCCGGCGCGGGTGTGCTCCAGATCGAGGACGCCGATGATGCGGCCCTTGTGAAAGAGGGGGACAATCAGCTCGGAGCGCGTCTCGGGGTTCATCGGCAGATAGCGCGGATCTTTGCGCACGTCGGGCACATTGATAGGGCGCCACTCGCGCACCGCCGCGCCAACGAGGCCGCTGGTGATGGGAATGCGGCGCAGTGGCGCATGAGCGTGGCCGAAGCGCCAGGCATAGCGAGTGATGAGCGTCTCGCCCTTGTTGTCGAGCAGCATAATGCTAAACATCTGGTAGTCGATGAGGCGGCGCAGCAACTGGCCGATGCGAGCGAGCAGCGGGTCGAGTTCGAGAATCGACGTGAGCTCGGCGGAAATTTCGTTCAGCACGGTAAGGGTCTGCGCCTGGCGGGAAACACGGGCGTAGAGGCGCGCGTTTTCGATGGCCTGCGCTATGCGCGAAGCGGTGAGCGTGAGCAGATGCAGGTGCTCGGGGCGGAAGTAGTTGGGCTCTTCGCTTTCGAGGTCCATTACGCCAATCAGCCGGTTTTTGGCGATCAACGGCAGCGCCAGCTCGGAACGGACATCCGGGTTGGCGGGGATGTAGTTCTCATCGGCGGCCACGTCGTTCAACAGGAGGGGATGACGGGAAAGCGCCACCTGGCCGACGATGCCTTTGCCGAGAGGAAAGCGCATGCGCTGCACTTCGGGCGTGTGGCCAATCTGGAAGCGCATGCGAAGCTCCTGCGTGCGCTCATTCAGCAGCAGGATAGCGAAGATGCGGTAGTTGATGATGGCCCGCACCAGCTCAGAGGTGCGGTTGAGCAGCGTTTCGAGGTCGAGGGTGGTATTGAGCGCGTCGGTAAGGCGGACGAGGTAGGTGAAGTCGGCCGGCTCGACGCGGGCGTTGAGCGGGTCGAGATAGGCGTGCGGGTTCTCTGAGTCTGCGGGGCGGTAGTCGCCTTCAAAATCGTGCCGCGGCGGATTGGGAGGAGTCTGGCTCATGAGTGTCGAAGGGAATGATAGCGCATCAGTGGTTATGAAAATGAGACGAAGCGGGCGCGGCTCAGGCCGTATGCGATTGCCGCCGCACTTCTGCGATGTAAACGCGCAGATAGAAGAGGCTCATAACCAGCAGAACTAGCGAGAGCGGCCGGGCGAGGATGACGATGAGCAGCTTGCCCGTCAGGGTGCCAATATCCAGGTGCAGCTTCTCGGGCAGCGCCATGAGGGCTGCCAGGGGGAGCGTGCCCATCACGAGAAAGGCGACGAGGTTGATGGCGAAGGCGATCTTTCCCGCGCGTCGGCCGGCGGCCCAGAGCATGGCGCAGGCGGGAACGGTGAGCATCAGCAGGCCGGCGTCGTGGGGACGATGATAGGTCGAGAGCAGCGTAAGCGGCACGATGGCAGCGATGGCATACCAGGCCACCGGGGTGCGGCGGCGCGCTTTGAGC
>JBATYG010000830.1:0-3255 GCA_049673945.1 Occallatibacter sp. | reverse complement strand
GTTGCCTTGACAGCGTCCGCGAGCGTGTTGACGCCGCGCAGGATCGCCTGACGGGAATCTTCACCGTGCAGAATCTGCTTTGCCATGCTTTTCTCCTGGTTCAAACAACTGGTTCAGACAAAATGCTGAGTTCTTGGTAGAGAACGAATCTTGCGCAGAGAGCGCGTTTATTTCTTGATGATGCCGAGGACTTCTTCTTCGCGCATGATGAGGAACTCTTCGCCATCGATTTTGATTTCGGTGCCGGAGTACTTGCCGAAGAGGATGCGGTCGCCCGCCTTGACGTCGAGAGGGAAGACCTTGCCTTCATCATTGGACTTGCCCTTGCCGACGGCGATGACCTGCCCTTCCTGCGGCTTTTCCTTGGCGCTGTCGGGGATGATGATTCCACCGCGAACCGTCTCCGTCTCTTCAACGCGACGGACGAGGATGCGGTCATGGAGCGGGGTGAAGGTGGTCGTAACGGATGTTGCTGCCATTGCTTCGCTTCTCCTTGACAAGCGGGCGCGGGTTGAGCCCGTGCCTGCGAGTTTTGTGGTGATGAAAAAGAGGATTCCTGGTGAGCCTCGGAGCAGACCGTTTGCGGTGCGCGCCGGCTCGGGGTCGGCGGGAATGCCGCGGTGCTAGCAGTCTCGCCTTCCAATTGCTAACGATAGGGAGTGGGGCGGGCTTTGTCAAGGGCGGGCAGGAAGATATTAGCGTTAGCCGCTCATATTTCCAGCCTGTAACATTGTCATACTGTGTGGAAATTTGACGTAAATCACTGATGAAAATAGATATTCCGAAGTGTGGCGCAGCTACAGTAGATTGAGAGCGCGGGTCTTGAACGGGTCGGTGCGGCCCTCTCCATAGTCCTTCCCGGGCTGCCCTGAAGATCCAGCAAGGAGTGAATGACAGATGGCAGAACAAGGTGAAGCTCGGGTGACGCCGGAGCGGATTCAACAGTTTGCGTGGGGCTATGTGCCCCCGTTTGTGATTGAGGCGGCGATTCAGAACCGGGTCTTTGACGTGCTGAATGAGGGTCCGAAGACGGTGGAGCAGGTGCAGGCGGCGACGGGTGCCTCGGCGCGTGGGCTCAGGGCGATTATGAATGTGCTGGTGGCGCTGGAACTGCTCAAAAAGGATGCGGGGGGCGCGTATGCGCTGACGCCGGAAAGCGCGACGTTCCTGGTGACTGCAAAGCCAGGTTTTCTGGGCGGGATGATCAAGCACACGAGCTCGCAACTGGTGCCGCGGTGGCTGCACCTGAGCGAGGTTGTCAAAACGGGCGACCCGGTGGCGCCGGTGAACCAGGAGACGACGGGTGGAGAGTTCTTTCACCAGTTTGTCGAGGATATTCTGCCGCTGAGTTATCCGGCCGCGCAGGTGCTGGCGCAGACGCTCGCGCTGGGCGAGAAGGGCGGCCCGGTGAGCGTGCTGGATCTGGCAGCGGGCTCGGGCGTGTGGGGCATTGCGCTGGCGCAGAGCAGCAATCAGGTGCGCGTTACGGCAGTGGACTGGCCGGAGGTGCTGCCGGTGACGCGGAAGATTACCGCGCGCTTCGGCGTGGGCGGACAGTTCAACTATCTTGCGGGCGATCTTGAGAGTGCAGATTTTGGAACCGGCCACGTAGTGGCGACACTGGGGCATATTCTGCACAGCGAAGGCGAGGGGCGCAGCCGCAAGTTGCTGAAGCGCGTGTTTAACGCGCTGGCGCCGCGCGGGACGATTGCGATTGCGGAGTTCCTTGTGGATGAAGGGCGCCGCGGTCCGGTGGCAGGATTGTTTTTTGCAGTGAACATGCTGGTGAACACGGACGTAGGTGATACGTACACATTTGGAGAGGTCAGCGCGTGGCTGAAGGAGGCGGGCTTTACGGACGTGAGGACGGTACCTGCGCCGGGGCCGTCGCCGCTGATATTGGCGAGCAAGCCGTAGACGAAATTGGGATGCGGAATGCGAGGCGGAGAATCCCGATTGGGGTTCTCCGTTTTTTATTTCAGGCAGGCTCGACGGCGGGATAACTCTCAGACCGGGGCTCTGAGCGAGAAGATTGAATCCAGCGATAGATATACCAGGTCGCGATGCCCGCGAGGAGGTGCTTGATCGTATGCCCGCTGATTGGCGATACCGAATAGATCTGCTTGTCGAAATGCTCGGTGACTTTTGACAGGCCATAGAAGATGAAGACGGGCCATAGTCCGGGCTCGCGGCGAGCGGCGACGACGAAGAGCACAGCCAACGTTCCAAACTGAACCAGGCCGTAAAGCCAGAGATTATCGGTGACTCTCCACCAGACGACGCTCAGGATTCCGACGAGCACGAGTGGCGCGACCAGCTTGCGTTGGTTGATCGCGAGTGCGAAGAGGGCCATGAAGGCGATTGTCATCGGCAGGCGATCCCAGAAGAGGCGTGCGCTGTCTGGAGCCAGGTGGTAGTACGCCGATCCAAAGGCGGTGGAGAAGATTCCGAAGAAGAGAATGCGCGAGGCGAAATCGCTGAATCTGAGCAGGCCCATCAGGCCGACAACCAGAAAGGGAAGGTTCGAGATGACATCCCAGAAATTCGGAACGCCCAAAATCGTGCGCCGGTCGGCGAAGTCGTGATAGCTCGGGCTCTGCGGCAGAGGAGGCGCAAAGATGAGGAAAAGCACAACGGCGATGATGCCGGCCGCCAGAATCAGGATTTTATTTCGTTGCGAAATTTGAACCGACATTTGATTTGCCTCGCGGGGCCGAAGCACATCGGAAAGTGACCGCACCTCTCTCGGAGAGGAGTGGATTAGACAGGAGTGTACCGCGCCTTTCGATTGGGCGGGCGAAGTCGGCGGCTTTTATTTTTGCGGCGAGAAGAGGCGTCGGGCGTGGTGGCCCATGCGGCGGGTGCCGCGCGCGGCGGTGCGCAGAGCGCGCGTGGGGAGCTGCTGCTCGAGATGCTGCAGCCGCATGGAGAGGGACTGCGTGAAGCCGTAGCCGGTGCGGAGCGCGGTAGTGAAGTCCCGGCGTGAGCAGTTGTCATTAATGTCGGCGCGGTTCTGGCAGAGGGGATCGTTCCAAAGATTGGAGCCGGGGAGCGCGGTAAAGGCGAGCTTGTAGCCGGCGGCGGCAACAGCGGAACGCACGCGGCGATCGACACCGCCGTAGGGATAGGCGAAGGAGGAGACTTCGACGCCGAGAAGATCTTCGAGCTTTGCTTTGGAGTCGCAGAGTTCGCGCTGGAGATCATGGTCAGAGAGGCTGGGCAGCCAGGGATGCGTGAGAGTGTGTGAGCCGAACT
>JBATYG010000829.1:0-1610 GCA_049673945.1 Occallatibacter sp. | reverse complement strand
CAAACACCACGACATACCAGTTCAGCCCAATCTCGCTGATGCGCGGCAGGCTCTCCGGCAGCAGGCTCTTGCCGATGCGCAGCGCAACCGCCGCCAGCGCCAGCCCCAGCACGCCGCCGCTGACGCTCAGCAGCAGGCTCTCCACAATAGCCTGGCGCAGAATCTCCCCTGCTTTCGCGCCCAGCGCGAGCCGCAGCGCCACTTCCTTCTGGCGGCGAATCGCCCGCACCAGCATCAGTCCCGCAAAGTTGACGCAGGCAATCAGCAGCACCACCGCGACAGCGAGAAAGAGCGTGCGCAGCAGTGGCTTCGCGTCTTCCACCGTCTCTTCCTGCAGCGGGCGCACGACCGAGCTGATGCGCAGATTGGCGATCATCGCGGGGTAGTTCCGCATGATCTCCTTCGCCACGCGCTCCGCGTCCTGCTGCGCCTGCTGCCTGCTCCAGCCGGGCTTCAGGCGGCCGACCATCTGGTAGCTCCAGTTGGCTGCGGAGGCCGGCGTCAGCTCCGAGGGCTGAAAGCTCATCGGCACCCAGATCTCGGTGCGGTTGAGCTGGCCAGCCTGCAGGGGAAACTCGAAGCCGGCTGGCATCACGCCGATCACCTCGTAAGGCTTGCGGTCCAGCAGAATTTTCTGCCCGAGGATGTGCGCATCGCTGTGGAAGCGATTCACCCACGCGGCGTGGCTCAGCACCACGACTTGCACGCGGTTGTCATCCTCCTGCTGCGTGAACACCCGGCCCAGTTGCGGCGAGACGCCGAGCGCCGGAAATACGCCCGCAGTCAGGCGCGCCGCGCTCACCATTGCCGGTTCGCCTTTGCCCGAAAGCTCATAGCCGGCGCCCTGATAGCCGCCGAGCGCAGTAAAGCCCTGGGTGTCGCGAACGTATGCCTTGATGTCGGGCACTGTGACGCCCACTTCATCCGAGCCGGTGCCTATGTCTACGCCTGAAAGCCGGTCAGAGAGCACTACGACGCGGTCCGACTGCGGAAAGGGAAGCGGGCGCAGCAGCACCGCCTCGACAATCGAAAAGATCGCCGTTGTTGCGCCGATGCCAGAGGCGAGCATCAGCACCGTGGTCAGGGTAAACCCAGGCGACTTCGCAAGTTGCCGCAGTCCATAACGCAGATCCATGAGCAGTTTGTGCATTGCCGGCTCCCCCTGATTGGTCTTCGGGTCCGATGATCCAATGGCCCGAAGGTCTCTTGTTCGAATGTCTTCTCGCCCGATAGTCTTCTCGGGCGTACCTTGACGTGACGGTGTCGGTGCACGTTCGTTACCAGACCCCCACACTGCTATCAACGTTTTATGTCAATGATTTGTTCCCGCGAGACAATCCGCCCGGTGTCCGGAAGCGGCGCACGCCGTTCGGAATCGAACACCCCTCGGGTGGTTTTTTAGACGCGCGGGCTCAGCCGATCAAAAAGGGACTGGATACGAGGGGAAGGGATTGGCTGAGGTTGGCGCGACAAAGAACACGACGCCCTCGATCACGACCGATCCAAAGACAGGCAAGGAGGTAACTACTATTCCCGATGGCAAAATGCCTGACGGTCAGCATGTCGAAGTCAAAGACCGTAAAGTGGTACGCAGTAGTACTCCACAAACG
>JBATYG010000828.1:0-1761 GCA_049673945.1 Occallatibacter sp. | reverse complement strand
GCACTCCGGGACTGAATGGGCTAGGCATGCGGAACAATGTGGTGAAGATGGCCCGATTGAAGCACGAGCTGAAGGCGGCGCCGGCGTACGCGTACTACTTCACATGGCAGTCGCCGATGCTGGATGGAGTACCGGGAGCGTGGCACACGGCCGAACTGCAGTTCTGCTTCGACAACACGAAGCGATGCGAGCAGGGAACGGGCAATACCCCGGAGGCGCAGGCATTGGCGAAGAAGATGGCTTCAGCATGGGCGGCGTTTGCCGCGACGGGGAATCCGAGTAGCTCGGGACTGAAGTGGGCGCCTACGGATCCAGAGACGAACAAGACCATGGCGCGGGACAACGAATGCAGGATGGTGGATGATCCGGAAGGCGAAGCTCGCAAAATCATCTTGGCCTGACTGATGGTTCGGTCTCATGAAGCTTAAATCAGAGCTCACCGAGGCCTCTCAATGTGCAGATGCCGGCGGAAAATCGGAGCAGTTACGCCTCCACGTAAAGTCGAGGGAACAAGATTTCGAGTGATCCGGTTGGGAAGCGGAGCGAGACGGGCCCCTTCTCGGTCGAAGAAGCCAGCAAGCCCTCGGTCAAGACATCATTCAGGACACGGCGGGCAGAGCGTTCGGGCGTCTGAGTAATGCGCTCGGCTTCGCCGTGATCAAATTCGCCCCGCATCAGCGCCTCCTCGAGAAGCCGTAAGGCCTCAGGCTTGAGCGTTTCACTCTGGGCAACATATTTCTTGGGCGGGTGGCCCATGTCTCGATAGGCCGCTCGTGAACCACCTCACTCTGGGTGCCCCGGGTTTCGCTTCTGAAACCTGGGAAAGCGATACCGTCGGTCGATCGGCAAGCGATGTATGCTTCTCCTCCTGACGCGTGGGTTGGTCCGCTCTCAACAGTGCGGCGAACGAGGAACAGTGGAGATTGAGTCAGTACGGATCGCAGCACGACGCGGATACGAGTTGCCGGAAGGGTTTGACGTGAAGCGCGCGGCTGGTTGAACGCATCGCTTTCCCACATCTCAAAATCGAGATGTGGGGCACCCGGCGTAGAGGGACCGGCAGCTATTGCCAGCAGTTCTTTGGAAAGAAGACGCCGACGGTACCGCCTGTAGTTCCGGCGGCGCAGTCAACGCCGGCAGATCCCAATCAGCCGAAACAGCCGCAGAAAAAGGCGTCGCGTAACGAGTTGGCAGGTGGCCCGGTCATGCAGTAGCCACGAACCGCGGTGCCCATTCATCCACAGTTTTATCGTGGATAAGTGGGAGACCACGAACAGCAATCCGACGACGCCGACGGCAACCGCGTCGCCAAGGGTACGCTTACGTCGATGAGCTGCGATCCGGCGACGAACGGGTTCCAGCTGAGCGAGAACTGCGTGCTTGGGTCTGGGGGCGAGGAATTGTCGATGTTCGACGGAAGCAACAACTGGCAGCGCACCAATGTCTACGCTGCGGGCAAGCTGATGGGCACCTACGACGCCAACGGGCTGCACTTCCATCTGGAAGACCCGCTGGGCACGCGGCGCATGCAGTTTAGCGGCAATCAGCTCACCGTGGGCCAACCTGAAATGCGGTTCTAAAAGCGCGTCGCTGCCGGGAATAGGCAGCTTAAGTTGTCAAGGAAATCACGGCGGTTGACGTTCGTCCCTAACTGAGGCAACCTAGGTGTACCGTGACAATTGATCGGATCCAAGTCGGGGGTAAGGTCGTGTTGAATGTGGCTGGTCGCATGGACGCCGAAAACGCTGGTCAATTTGAACA
>JBATYG010000827.1:0-7413 GCA_049673945.1 Occallatibacter sp. | reverse complement strand
GAAACGCTGCTGCTGCACCTGATCGGGAAGAACAGGGCGTGGCTGCTCGCGCATCTTGACGATGACTTTGCGGGATGCGCGGCGATCGGTTATGAAGGCTTGCTGCGGCGGAGACTCGCAGGCGAGCCAATCCAATACATCATGGGCGAAGCAGAGTTCTTTGGGCTGCCTTTTCGCGTCACGTCCGACGTGCTCATTCCACGGCCGGAGACTGAGCATCTTGTTGAACGCGCAATCGCGCTTGCCGAGCGCTTTGCCGGCCCCCGCATCGTCGATATCGGCACAGGATCGGGCGCAATCGCGGTGACTTTGGCGCATATCCTGAGCACGGCGCAAGTCACGGCCATTGACCTCTCCGAGGCAGCGCTGGCTGTTGCGCGCGAGAATGCGGAACGCAACGGCGTTCTCTCCCGCATCAACTTCATCGGCGGCGATTTGCTGGAACCGGTCAAAGCACAACGCTTTGACCTCGTCGTTTCCAATCCGCCTTATGTGCCTGCTCGTGACCGCGTGACGCTCTCGGTGGAGGTGCGCGACTACGAGCCGACACTCGCGCTCTTCGGCGGTGAAGATGGCCTCGAGGCGTATCGGCGGCTCATTCCCGCAGCACACACCGCACTCGCTCCGGGTGGTTGCATTGCGCTTGAAATCGGGTACGGGCAGTCTGAAGCACTCGGCTCGCTGCTCTTAGACGCGGGCTTTGCGCACATCGAATTTACGCCTGACCTGCAGCGAATTGCCCGTGTTGCAACCGCGCAGCGGACGCCGGGATCTTGACAGTCCGCGAGCGCCGTAAGTATGGTTACGCGAAACAGGATTGACAATGAAATCTGCCAGACATGCCTGGGCTATCCTCACTGACAGTCACTTCCTTATACCTCTGGCTGTCTTCTGCGTGGGCATCGCGCTTCTCATTACGCTTCGCTGAAGGACAACCATCCAGCCGATGAGCACTTCGCTGAAGCCCGCTGCACACACAGCCTTCGGCACCGCTCACGCCCTCGGCGTGCTGTGCGCGCTGTGCGCCGGCGTGTGGCTGGGCGCGGCCGAGGCGCCTACGAAGCTCGTCAATTCCGGCCTTTCGCCCTACGCAATCTCGCTCTGCATGGTGGCGGGCGTGTTTACCGCGCGCTGGAGCGTGCCGACGCTATTCAAAGGCACCCGGCAGGTTTTCGCGGACCTCTCACAGCACAGACACCTGATTCCGGTCGCCATTATCGCGGGCATGCTATGGGCAGTCGCGAATACACTCACCGTCTTTGCCATTCGCGACGTCGGCCTGGCCATTGCATTTCCTCTGTGGAACACCAATTCGCTGGTCGGCATCTTCTGGGGACGCGTGCTCTTTGGCGAGTTGAAAGGCGCGAGCACTAAGAATGTTGCCAAAGTTGTGCTCGGCGCGCTGGCCATTGTCGCTGCTGCAGTCATGCTTGGCTTCAGCACCATTCATGGCGGCGGTGCGCACGCTGGCCGGGCAGCCGGTGGAGTGCTCGCCGCGGCCGGAGCGAGCCTGCTGTGGGGAACGATGTATATCCCCTACCGCAAGGCCTATATCAGCGGTATGAATCCGCTGTCATTCGTGACCGTCTTTACGGTGGGCGAACTCGGCGCAGTCTTTGCCCTGGCCTTCGCTCTCGACCGCGGTGGCACTGCCGCGGTCTTTCACTCCACCCAGATGCGCGCGATGCTCTTCTGGCTTTTTCTCGGCGGCTTTGTGTGGGTGGTGGGCGACATCTTTCAGCAATACGCGACCAAGTATCTTGGGATCGGGCGCGCCATTCCGCTTTCCAACACGAACCAGATCTGGGGGCTCGCTTGGGGAGCGTTAGTCTTCGGCGAACTCGCTCATGCCGACGGTATGCACCGGCTGCTCGTGGTTCTCGGTTCGCTGGTGATGATCGTGGGAGCGCTCGCCGTAAGCACGGCTGTGGCCACCGAAGGCGAGCACGCTTCAACCAATGAGGCTCTGCTGCGTGAATGCAGCCGCTATGGGCTGGACTACAGGCAGGCATTGCAGACCTACAGTGGCGCTCCCGCAGATGCAGCGCACAACCGGGACTGGTGGGACTACGTGATTCTGGCCTTCGCGGTAGGGGTGTTCGTGTGGCTAGGCGTGCAGGCGCGTGTGCCTTCACTCGCCATGAACCTGACGTGGACGGCCATGCTCAGCGTAATTCTGTTTGTGAGCGCCACCGTTTGCGCGTGGCGGCTGTGGCGAAGCGCGAAGGCCGCTTGAGAGCCGATACAATGTTGCCCATGACCGAGCCGTCGCTGGTTGACCTTGTCGGCGTGGGGCTGAACGCCACAGACACGCTGATTTCTCTCCCCGGCTACCCCGAACGCGGCGCAAAGGTTGAGTATTCCCACGCTTCCATCTTGCCCGGTGGCCAGACGGCATCGGCCGTGATCGCCTGCCAGCAATGGGGCCTGACGACGCGCTACGTAGGCAAGCTGGGCGACGACGACGCTGCAGCGCTGCACCGCCGCGAGTTTTCACGCGTGGGTGTCGACGCGCGGATCGTTGTTGTGCAGGGCGCCGCGAGCCCGCAGTCCCTTGTCATCGTTGATGGCGGCGGCGAGCGCACGGTCTTTTGCCGCCGCGATCTCCGGCTCGTTCTCAAGCCTGAGGACCTCGATCGAGCATGGATCGTAAACGCCCGGGCGCTGCACGTCGATGGACTCGAAACCGCTGCCGCGACGCTTGCAGCAAGCTGGGCGCGCGCGGCCGGCATCCCTGTGATTGCCGACCTCGACGAACTTTACCCCGGGGTCGAAGAGCTGATCGCCAACGTCGATTACCTGATCGTGAGCCGCGATTTCCCGACTCATCTCACCGGTGAGCGCAATCTCGAGCAGGCGCTGCGGCAATTGAAGAGCCGCTATGGCTGCGCGGTCACTGCGACGACTCTCGGCCAGGATGGCGTGCTGGCATGGGATGGAGCGAACTTCCATCTGCGGCCCGCATATCGGGTGCCGGTAGCGGACACCACCGGCGCCGGAGACATTTTTCATGCAGGATTCATCTACGGACTGCTGCAGGGCTGGCCGCTCTCGCGCCAGCTCGATTTTGCTTGCGCCGCTGCAGCGTTGAACTGTACGGCGACCGGCGCGCGCGGCGGTATCGCCTCTGTTGAGGCCATCGAAAAGCTGATGACGACCGCTGCCCGCTACGCCGTTGCTCCTGTGGCAGAGTGAATCCGGCGCGAACTTTCCCCAACGTTGCTGATATGCTCGCCTCAAATGAATCGCGCTTTGTTTTCCGCTCTTTTTCTTGCGGCCGTTGCGGGTTTGGCCTCGGCGGCCCAGCCTCTCGCACCGCAGGAACACGCCATTGTCGCCTACGTGGATGCCAATGAGCAGGCATCCAATGACCTGCTGCAAAAGCTCGTGGATATCAACAGCGGCACGCACAACCTCGAAGGCGTGCGCGATGTTGCCAGGATCGTCGGCGCCCGGCTGAGCGATCTGGGCTTCGATGTCCGCTGGATTCCGATGGAAAGCGTGCAGCGCGCAGGCGTGCTGGTGGCCGAACACAAGTGCCCGCAAGCGGGGAAATGCGGAAAGCGCATGCTCCTGATCGGCCACATGGATACGGTCTTCGAAAAGAGCAGTCCTTTTCAAACGTATTCGGTAAAGGGCAATATCGGCACAGGGCCCGGCGTGAATGACATGAAGGGCGGCCTCGTCGCCATGATCTTTGCCCTGCAGGCTCTGCAGGCAGCCGACGTGCTGAAGCAGATGGAGATCACCATCGTGCTGAGCGGAGATGAAGAAGCGCACGGCGAGCCCACAAGCCTTTCGCGGCGCGACATGATCGCCGCCGCGCATCACAGTGACGTTGCGCTGGAGTTCGAAGGCACGCCGCGGATCGACGGCGTCTTCTATGGCAGCGTGAGCCGTCGCAGCGCCATCGCGTGGGAGATCAAGGCCACGGGCGAGACCGGCCACTCTTCGGGCATCTTTTCCGCGGGCATGGGCTACGGAGCTGTTTACGAAGTGACGCGGATCCTCGATGCCTTCCGCACGCAACTGCCCGAGCCCTACCTCACCTACAACGTCGGCCTGATTCTTGGCGGAGAAAACGTCGAGGTTAACGACAGTGGAAGCGGCACCGTAGCGGGAAAAGACAACGTGGTGCCGCCAATGGCCTATGCCGCCGGCGATATTCGCACCCTTTCAAATGAGCAGACCGAGCGCGTCGAGAAGAAAATGGAATCGATCGTCGCGCAGCATCTGCCGAAGACGAGCGCAACGATCACCTTCGGCGAGGGGTACCCCGCGATGGCGCCCACCGCGCAGAATCGCGCGCTGCTGGCGCTGCTCAATCAGGCGAATGCGAGCCTGGGATTCGGCGCAATGCCGGAGTTGGACCCGATGAAGCGCGGCGCGGGTGATATTGCCTTCGTAGCCGACATTATTCCCGGGCTTGCCGGCGTTGGCGCAACGGGAGCCGGCGCCCATGCGCCGGGCGAGACGATCGATCTCTCGGCTCAGCCGATCAACACCAAGCGGGATGCGCTGCTGATGTACCGCCTCAGCCGCATCGACCAAAGGGCCGACATCGTGCAGGCGGCCGGCGAGACGAAATAAATGCAGGATCGAAGACCCCTGCGCTCCAGAAAAACTGCCCCGCGATTGCCGAGATTGGCCATCGCGACTTACTATTCTGCACTGAAATCGTTTTCAGGAGAAACCAACCCATGCGCCCTTCTGCGCCCTTCTCGCTGGCTGCGCTATTTCTGGCATCCATAACCTTCGCGCTCCCGAAACCTGCCGCTGCGCAACAAGTCGCGCTGACTCCGCCAATGGGATGGAACAGCTGGAACTACTTTGCCGAAAGGGTCGATGACAAAGGGGTGCGCGCGGCCGCCGACGAGATTGTGGCCACAGGCATGAAGGACGCCGGCTATGTCTACGTGAATATCGACGACACTTGGGAAGGCGAACGCGACGCCAATGGAGTCATCCATTCGAATTCCAAATTCCCCGACATGAAGGCGCTGGCCGACTATGTGCATTCGAAGGGCCTCAAAATCGGCATCTATTCCTCGCCGGGCCCCAAGACCTGCGCAGGTTATGCCGGTTCGCTCGGCCACGAAGAGCAGGATGCGAAGACCTACGCCGAGTGGGGCATCGATTACCTCAAATACGACCTGTGCAGCTTTATTCCCGCGGTGATGGAAAAGCAGGCGCCGAATGACAAGGCCGCGCAGATGCGGCTGATGCATGGCGCCTATGTCAAGATGGGCAAAGCGCTGAAAGCCACCGGCAGGCCAATTGTCTATTCTTTGTGCCAGTACGGGTGGGACGCTCCGTGGGAATGGGCGCCGGCGCTGGGTGGCAACCTCTGGCGCACGACGGGTGACATCAATCCTCACTGGGACCGCATCTACGCGATTCTCAGCCAGCAGGCGGGCCTGGAGAAATATGCAGGGCCCGGGCACTGGAACGATCCCGACATGCTTGAAGTGGGCAACGGCAAGTTGACGCCGGCTGAGAATCGCGCACATTTTTCCATGTGGGCGATGCTGGCCGCGCCGTTACTCGCCGGCAACGACCTGCCGAACATGAAGCCGGAGATCAAGGCCGTGCTCACCAACCGCGATGTGATTGCGATCGACCAGGACCGGCTCGGCGAACAGGCTTCGCGCGCCTACAGCGACGGCGAAGTAGAGGTTTGGACGCGCCATCTCTCCGGTGGGGCGCTTGCAGTTGCCGTGCTGGCGGCGGGAGATTCGCGCTACACAACGCATCCCTTCCACCTCGATCTGGGCAAGCTCGCGCTCCACGGTCAGCAAACCGGAAGAGACTTGTGGACGGGCAAAGAGATTCAACTGACGCAGAACATGCCGATCGAAATCGGCAGCCACGACGTGCTCCTGGTGCGCATCGCGAATCCGAAGTAGCCGATCGATCGACCGCCCGTTATTTGGCGACGCCCAGATACAGGGCAAACCAGTTGCGCGCATCCGTCCACCGCTTCGCGGGCTCAAAACCGGCGTTGCAGAGCAGCCTCTCGGCCTGGCCCTCGCCGTATTTGTAGCTGTTCTCGGTGTGGATGCGTTCGCCGGCCGCGAACCGGACCCGCGTTTCGAGCGCAGGTAGTTCAACGGTCTGCGCCGTCTGGCTCTCGAGGTAGATCTCGATGCGGCTCGCGCGAGCATTCCACTCGACCGCATGGACAAAGCCATTCGGGTCGAAGTTGGCGCCAAGTTCGCGGTTGAGGCGCACGAGCAGGTTGCCATTAAACTCGGCGGTCACGCCGGCTGCATCGTCATACGCGGCCAGCAGTGTCGCTTCGTCCTTCGCCAGATCGACCCCGAGCAGCAGGCTGTCGCCCGGAGCGAGCGCCTGATGCACGTGTCGCAGGACCGATGCTGCTTCGGCCGGCTCAAAGTTTCCAATGCTTGAGCCGATGTAGAGCACCATCCGGCGTTCGTCCGTCTCTGCCGGCTCAAGGAACAACCCGTCGGTATAGTCCATCACCTGGGGAAGCACGGTAACCTTGGCGAGCTCGCGTTCAATGCGCTCTCGAGCCGCGGCAAGTGCCGACCATGAGACATCGATCGGCTCGTAGATCAGAGAGCGCTGGCGCCGTGAGGCAGCAGAGAGCAACATGCGCGTCTTATCGGCAGAGCCCGCGCCAAGTTCCGCGATCCTCAGGCGGCGGCCGCCGGCCGCGGCCTCGATCATTTCGCCGGCATAGCTCTCGAGAATCCCTCGCTCGGTGCGCGTGAGGTAATACTCGGGAAGTTCTGTGATCTGATCGAAGAGCTGGGAACCAGCCTCATCATAAAAGAGCCAGGGTGGAAGTCGCCGGGGCCGAGACGCAAGCCCCTCCCGAACCGCCGAGGCGACTCGTTCTGCCACTTGCTCCCCAGCGGTAACAATACCCGTAATTGCCATGTCTTCCCTTGGATGCGTGCTGCGAAAATGCGGTTTACAGGCTTGCCAGGCGGATGCCGGAAAACTGCCACCGTGTTTCCGGAGAAAAGAAATTGCGGTACGACGCGCGGAGATGGGCTGCTGGAGTGACGCAGGAACCGCCACGCAGCACCATCTGGCCGCTCATGAATTTGCCGTTGTACTCGCCGAGGGAACCGCGCAGCGGTTTAAAACCCGGGTAGCCAAGATAGGCACTCGATGTCCACTCCCAGCAATCGCCGAAGAACTGCGCGACCGGAGACGGGGGTGTCTTCACAGCCGTATCGACGCTTGCGGGCAATGGAATGAGGTTTCCCGTGTCGAGCAGATTGCCGGCCACCGGCTGCGCTTCCGAGGCCGCCTCCCACTCGAACTCAGTGGGTAACCGCAGTCCCGCCCAGCGCGCGTAGGCATCGGCCTCAAAGAAGCTCACGTGACTTACAGGCGAGGCGTCGTCCAACGTAATGGCGCGCGCTCCGCGAAGCGTAA
>JBATYG010000826.1:0-2464 GCA_049673945.1 Occallatibacter sp. | reverse complement strand
CGAGGATCATGACAGTTTTTTGCACCCGCTTCTTGCTCATCAGGGCCTCCAAAGTGAAGCTGTTGCACTGGAATAAATCTTAAAAACATGTGCGTGATTGCAGCGTCCCGAACCCCATTGGATGCTTCCGCGAGGCGTCAGGTGATCTGGAAGAAGAGAGCAATTGCTGAAAGCCGGTTACAGAAGTCCCCGGAATGCTCAAGTTATCCTGTTTCCACATCATGACTCTTCAGCAGCTTTTCCCCGTCCTTGCCGCGATGACCGCGAGCGCGCTCTCCCTACCGCCCAGCCTCGTCGCCCAGCAGAACGCCCCGAAGGCGCTCCCCTACATGAGCGAAAAACCGGTGACTGCCCGTCATGGGATGGTCGTGAGTGTGCACCATCTGGCTTCAGACGCGGGCCTCGCGGTCTTGCGCGCGGGCGGCAACGCAGTGGATGCTGCCGTTACGACGGGCTTCGCGCTCGCAGTCGTCCATCCGCTCGCCGGCAACCTCGGTGGCGGCGGATTTATGCTTCTGCGGATGCGTGATGGCAGGTCCACCTTCATCGACTATCGCGAGAAGGCGCCGCTTGCGGCCACCGAAACCATGTATCAGGACGAGCATGGAAATGTGAATCCCAATGCCAGCGTCATCGGCTATCGCTCCATCGCCACGCCGGGGTCGGTCGCGGGCATGGTCTACGCAGAGCGCAAGTACGGCCGACTCGGGCTCGAGCGCGTGATGGCTCCGGCAATCGGGCTCGCCGCCCACGGCTTTGTGCTGAGCGCAGAAGAGGCCGACGGGCTTGCCGATAACGATCTCGCGCGTTACCCCGACTCGAAGCGCATCTTTCAGCGTGACGGCAAACTCTACAAGGCAGGCGAACTTTTCAAACAGCCTAAGCTCGCGCGCACGCTCCAGCGCATCGCCGCCAATCCTGAGGATTTTTATCACGGCAGGATGGCGCGGGAACTGGTAGGCGATCTCAGCAAAGGCGGAGCCCTGATCACGCTTCGCGATCTCGCGCAGTACACGGTTGTCGAACGCAAGCCCGTAACTGGAACCTTTCACAACTACGAGATCGTCAGCGCGCCGCCGCCATCCTCCGGCGGTATTGTGCTGCTGACCGCCCTCAACATTCTCGAGGGCTTCGACCTCCGCCATCTCGGTGACCGCACGCCTGCTTCAATGAATCTGATTACCGAGGCCTACCGCCGTGCCTACATGGACCGCAGCGACTACCTCGGCGATCCGGACTATAACAACATTCCGGTCGAAGAGCTGACAGCAAAGAAATACGCAGCCGCGTGGAGAAGCAGCATCACGCCCGGCAAAGCCACGCCCAGCGCAAATTTACAGCGGCCCGCGGGCTTTTTACCGCCTGCGCCGAAAACCGCCGGTCATCGCGCCGAATCGCAGGACACGACGCACTTCTCCGTCGTCGACGGCGACGGCAATGCCGTCGCCGTTACCACAACCCTCAACGACGCCTTCGGCTCGCACGTGACTGCGGGCTCACTCGGGTTCCTGCTCAACGACGAGATGGATGACTTCGCCTCGAAGAGGGGCGTGCCCAATATGTTCGGCCTCATCCAGGGCCCGGCGAATGAGATTGCGCCAGGTAAGCGTCCGCTCAGCTCGATGACCCCAACCATCGTGCTCGAAAATGGCAGGCTGCGATTCGTGCTTGGATCGCCCGGCGGAGCGCGCATCATCTCCACCGTGGCCAACATCTTTCTCTCCGCGGCAGAAGGCGGCCTGAATATTCAGCAGGCAGTCGATGCTCCGCGCTTTCATCATCAATATCTGCCCGACAAGTTGTACCTCGAGCCCGGCTTCAGCCCCCAGACGCAGCAGGCGCTTCGCGGCATGGGTTATACCCTTGCTGTGAAGGATGGCTACTGGTCGAACGGCGAGTGCATTGCCATTGACCCGAAGACCGGGGAACTTGCAGCCGGGCAGGATCACCGCAGTCACTACGGCAAGGCCGCTGGCTACTGAACCATCCCCTGCTGCACCATCTCCTATTGCACCATCCTGACCGAGTTGGATACGGCATTGATCGTCCCCTGGGCGGCTTGGGTTTCGCGCCCTTGGCCGGCATCGCGAGCGGCACTCTCCGCCACGGGCTGCGCCGTGGGCAGAAAGATGGAGAAGACCGTACCGCGCGCCTGCCCTCTCAGGCTGCTCCAGACGCGCACCTGACCGTTATGCCGCTCCACCAGTTGCGCAACCACCCACAGGCCGAGACCCGTGCCAGTATCGGGCTTGGTTGAGAAGAACGGCTCGAAGATGTGGCGCATCGTTTCGCGATCGATCCCCGAGCCTGTGTCGCAGAAAGTTACGCGCATGCCCTCCACTGTCCGGTTTCGCCAGTCGCGCGAGGCCCGCAGCCGGATAAGCAGTCGGCCTTTCCGCGACATCGCGTCAATCGAGTTCGCCACGAGATTGGCGAAGATCTGCTGCGCCTCGGTGGGCATGCA
>JBATYG010000825.1:0-3324 GCA_049673945.1 Occallatibacter sp. | reverse complement strand
CGCGCACCTTGAGCTGCATGGCGTTGGCGTCGATGATGACTTCTTCAAAGCTGATGAGAGCGGGGGCCGAAGGGCGCTCGAAGCGGCGCAGGACAGCCTTGACGCGCGCGACAAGCTCGCGAGTGGCGAAGGGCTTGGTGATGTAGTCGTCGGCGCCAAGCTCAAGACCGAGGACGCGGTCGTTTTCGCCGGCGCGCGCGGTGAGAAAGATGATGGGAATAGTTGAGAGAGCGTTATGGTTGCGCAGACGGCGGCAGACGTCGAGACCGTCGCCGCCAGGCACCATGATGTCGAGCAGAAAGAGCGCGGGCGGCTGACGCTCGGCGTCGCCAATGAGATTGGTTGGAGTGTGAAAGATGCGGGTGGCGAAGCCGGCTGCTTCAAGATGAAGCTGCACAAGGCGTGCGATGTCTGTGTCGTCTTCCAGTACAAATACGGTCTGGCTCAACCGGCGTGTCCTCGTCTGGCGGGCCCGCTCCGCGGGGGAAAAAGGCCGCTCGGAATCGTTAACAGAGTACTGCAACGAGGCAAATAAATTGCAAACGTTTGATGAATTTGGGAACTGACATCCTGACAGTTTTCAGAGGACTGACGGATGCTGGCTCACGACGAGGATTCAGTGAGCGGGCGGTTGTCGTTGACGGAGGGGTTGTCGAGCGCGGGAGGCTCCCAGGCAACGGGCGGTGTGGGAGGGCCGCGGCGGTTGCGCTTCTTGCGGACCTCGTCCATAGCGATGAAGAAGAGCGCAGCGAAAGTGACGGCGAGGAGGAGGATGGCGGTGATGCCGTGAAGCTGATCGAGACCGTCCGCATTGAAGTCGCCATAGAGAAGAGCGAGGCCGACCAAGACGAAGAAAAGGTGCGCGCAGAAGACGCGGAGCGAGGCTTTGCCCAGGGTGAGAAAGGGCTCGATCTTGACGAGACGGAGCGCGTATTTGCGCAGCCAGTAGAAGAAGACGGTGAAGGCGATGAGGTTGACGACGCGGAGCGGGCCGATCTGCCACTTGTCCAGCTCGAAGACAAGCTTTTGCGGCGTAAGGTTGGGGCCGAGCCAACTGTAGCGAACACCGACGAAGAAGGCGAGGGTGGCGACCGACGCCGCCGCCAACCATCCGGGAACCCGCGGAAAGAGCGCGGCATCAGCGGCGGTGCGAGCGCCGATCCAGAGGCCGACGGCCCAGAGAGCCTGCCAGGCGAAGAGGTTGAAGGCGCCAGTCTCCTGCAGGGGGATGTGGAGGTGGGTGAGATGGACTACCCAGCCGTGCACGAGGTCGCGCAGGCCGAATTGCGCGAGCAGCCACAGCGTGCCGCTGCACGCGAGGATGGTGCGCCAGCCGTGGCGCACGGCCGATGAGAGAAGGAGCGGCGTGAAGAAGAGGAAGGTGACGTACATTGGCAGAATGTCGAGCAGAGGCGGGCAGTAGATGAGCAGCACGGAGCCGACGATGGCTGCCTTGGGATGGCTGAGATAGAAGTTGAGCAGGTTGGTGAGGGCGGCCTTGTGTGTGTGGACGGCGAAGGCGGCGACGACCGTGAAGGCGAACAGCAGCATCACGAGGTGATAGCCGTAGATCTTGAAGGAGCGCTTCCACAGTTTGGCGCGCACGTTGGCCGGGTCTTGGACGAATTCGCGCATGTAGAGACGGCCGACGAGCAGCGCGGAGATGAAAACGAAGCCTTCAGCGGAGGAGACGAAGCCTATGGGCTGGTTGACGAAGTCGCTGTATCGCGTGGGAAGGTGCGTCAGCGTCATCCAGACCAGGAAAAGCCCGCGCAAGGCGTCGAGCTCCGGCCGTCGTTCCAGTTTCGGCAACATCGTCGTGTCCTGTAGGCGCCGGCTGAGGGCGGGATCGGGTTCGCGTACAGTGCTTAGATGCTTTTTTGAGGCAGTTGTTACAACGGGAATACGGGAGATTTCGTGAAAGGCGGAATCGGCTGCATTTAGCGCGGTTTAGCTTGACTTGGCGACAGGATTTCTGCAAGACTCCGTGCGCGCGCCTGTGATGAGTGGATTTCCGTTTTGACGGTGCGTATTCAGTCTCTTCCGCTCTTGTGCACGCGGTCAAGATCGGGAAGCGGGCCCCGCACTCGCCGTCTTTGCGCGGAAATTAAATCCAAGACAACTGGAGGCAGGAATGAAGAAATATCTTGCGGAGTTGGTGGGCACCTTTATTCTCGTGTTTTTCGGCGTTGGCGTGGCTGTGGTCGCCGGAGCCAAGGTGGGCATTGTCGGCATTGCGTTCGCATTTGGTTTTGGATTGATCGCCGCGGCCTATGGCATTGGACCGATCTCGGGTTGCCATATCAATCCGGCTGTGAGCCTGGGCGTGTGGACCGCGGGCAGGTTGAAGACGGTAGACCTGATCGGCTACATCGTGGCGCAGTGCGTGGGTGCGATTCTCGCGGCGTGGGTGCTGACGATCATCGTGACGGGGAATGGTTATGAGATCGCCAAGGGCGGACTGGGGCAGAATGGCTGGGGGCCGGGCTACCAGGGCGGCTACAACCTGACGGCAGCGATCGCGTTTGAGTTTGTTGCGACGCTGATTTTCCTGATCGTGATTCTGGGCTCGACGCAGAAGGCGGCACCGACGGGATTTGCGGGGCTAGCCATCGGCATCACGCTCTTTGTCATCCATCTGCTGGGAATCAGCATCACAGGCACAAGCGTGAATCCCGCGCGCAGCCTTGGACCGGCGCTGTTTGTCGGCGGACAGGCGCTGTCGCAACTATGGCTCTTCCTGCTGATCCCGAGCCTGGGTGGCATTGCCGCTGGCCTGCTCTTCCGCTCCAAGGCGCTCGAAGTGGAGTAAGCGGGGGGCACAATTCGACGCACGAGAAAGCGTACCGCGATGGTGCGGAGTTGAACATGCTGCCTGCCCGGCCGCGACGGCCGGGCGATTCAGCAAGCCAACCTCGGAAACGCAAAGGAGTGCGTATGGCAGATCTGGAACAGTTGAAGCAGAAGTATGCGGGCGTGATCTCTACCCTGCAGGGGTTCACAGACATTGGCGCGACGATCGACCAGATCGGTCTCGATGGTGACAAGCTGCTGTTGAAGGCGCATGTGCCATCGAAGGTCGTGGCCAATCGTGTCTGGGACGCGATCAAGGAGGCTGATCCGAATTACGCCGATTTGCACCACGAGATTGCGACCTCGGGCGGCGATGCACAGCCGTACACAGTGCAATCGGGCGATAACCTTTCGCGCATCGCGAAGCGATTTTACGGCGCGGCGGACAAGTACTCCGGCATCGCCCAGGCCAACAGCCTCGCGAATCCCGACCTGATCAAGGTGGGACAGAAGCTGAATCTGCCGGTGATG
>JBATYG010000824.1:0-4328 GCA_049673945.1 Occallatibacter sp. | reverse complement strand
ACTGTGATCTCGCCGATCTTTCCCTTCGAGGTGATCCTCTTCGATGTTGGCGGTGTCCTGCTGACCAACGGCTGGGATCACCGCGAGCGCGCGGATGTCTGCGCGCGCTTCAGCCTCGACGTCGACGCGTTCGAAGCGCGTCAGCCTGAGCCGTATGACGCCTGGGAGCGCGGCGCCATTACCGCACGGCAGTATCTCGACGCGACCATTTTCTATCAACCGCGCAGCTTCACGCACGATCAGTTTTTCGCCGCGATCTGCGAGCAGTCCGTCCCACTTGCCGACGGTGCGCTCGGCATCCTCGGCGAATTGGCTGCATCCCATAAGTGCATGCTGGGATTTATGAATAACGAAGCCCGCGAAACCAACGACTATCGCTTCGCCCGCTTCGGCCTGCGTCAGTACATCCAGGTGGCTTTAAGCTCCTGCTACCTGGGATTGCGCAAACCCGACGCCGCCATCTACCGCTGCGCGCTGGATATCCTTGGTGTGCCGCCGGAACGGGTTCTGTTCATCGACGATCGGCAGGAGAATGTTGCCGGCGCCGATTCGGTCGGAATGAAAACCATTCGCTTCACCGGCGCATCCGCGCTCAGGCCTCAGCTTCAATCATTAGGAGTTCTGTAGAACCGAAGGGAGTACGATATGCAACTTGGTTTAATCGGCCTCGGCAAAATGGGCGGCAACATGGCCGAGCGCCTGCGTCTCGGCGGTCATCAGGTGGTCGGCTTCGACTTCAACGCAGACGCCGTGAAGAAACTCACCGACTCCGGCAACCTCGGCGTATCCTCGCTCGAAGATCTCGCCAAAAACCTAACCGGCCGCAAGGCCATCTGGATCATGGTGCCACAGGGCAAGCCCGTGGATGACACCATCGCGAAACTTGAACCCCTGCTCAACAAGGGCGACATCCTCATCGACGGCGGCAACTCCAACTACAAGGATTCGCAGCGGCACTACAAGGAAGTCACCGCCAAGGGCTATCAGTTCGTCGACGTTGGCACCTCCGGCGGGGTCTGGGGGCTCAAGGAGGGCTACAGCATGATGATCGGCGGCGACAAGGAAGCCGTCGACTATCTGCGCCCCATCTTCGAGTGCCTCGCCCCCGGCAAAGACAAGGGCTGGGGACGCGTCGGCCCGGCCGGCTCCGGCCACTTCGTCAAGATGGTGCACAACGGCATTGAGTACGGCATGATGCAGGCCTACGCCGAAGGCTTCGCCATCATGGAGAAGAAGGAAGAATTCCATCTCGACCTCGCGCAGATCTCGCAGATCTGGCGCTTCGGCAGCGTCGTTCGCAGCTGGCTGCTCGACCTCACCGCGGACGCTCTCAGCAAGAACCCTACTCTCGAAGGCCTCGAGGCCTATGTCGCCGACTCTGGTGAAGGTCGCTGGACCGTCTTCGAAGCCATCGACCTCAACGTATCCGCGCCCATCATCACCGAGTCGCTGATTCGCCGCATCCGCTCGCGCGAAGAAAACAACTTCGCCGACCGCATGCTCGCCATCATGCGCAATGCCTTTGGCGGACACGCCGTCAAAACCGACTAGCCCCACGCAGCGCTGTGGACTGTAAACGATGAACTGTGAACCGTGAACTGCCTTGAGGAGGGATCGCCATGGCGACCGTGCAAATGAAAGTCAACCCGGAGGATCTCTCCCAGGTTCCCAAAACATCCGAGCGTATTCCTGAGCCCTGCATCATGGTGATCTTCGGCGCCTCGGGCGACCTCACCAAGCGCAAGCTGCTTCCCGCGCTCTTTCATCTCGACCAATCGAACCTGCTGCCGGATAAATTCGCCATTGTCGGCGTCGCGCGCCGCCCTCTCGGCGATGAATTCGCCGCCGACATGCGCTCCGGCATCGTCGAATTCGGAGGCGTCGATAACTCCGATCCAAAACTCGACGACTTCGAGAAGAAAATCAGCTACCATGCCCTGAACTTCGACGACGCTTCGCATTACGCCGGCCTCAACGCCGAGCTTGACCGCATCGCGAAGGAAAAAGGCATCGGCCCCGATCGCCTCTTCTATCTCGCCACCGCGCCCGAGTTCTTCGCGTCCATCATTGAGAACCTCGGCGCGCAGAAGATGTCTCACCCCGATAAAGGCCGCGTTGGTGTCGTCATTGAAAAACCCTTCGGCCACGACCTCGAATCTGCCGTCGAGCTCAACCACCAGGTCAACTCCGTCTTCCAGGAATCTCAGGTCTTCCGCATCGATCACTACCTCGGAAAAGAAACGGTCCAGAACATCCTGGTCTTCCGCTTTGCCAACGGCATCTTCGAACCCATCTGGAACCGCAACTACATCGAGCAGGTGCAGATCACAGCCGCTGAAACCCTCGGCGTCGAAGGCCGCGGCCCCTTTTACGAGAAGGCTGGCGCCCTCCGCGACGTTGTGCAGAATCACGTCATGGAACTGCTCAGTTTTGTTGCGATGGAACCCCCGCCGAGCTTCGACGCCGAAAGCGTCCGCCGCGAAAAAGTGAAGGCCTGGCGCGCGATTCCCCCTATTCCCCTCCAGAACGCCGTCCGCGGCCAGTACGGACCAGGCGTCGTCGAGGGCAAGAAGGTAATCGGCTATCGCGACGAAGATCGCGTCAACCCCGAATCCGGCACTGAGACCTTTGCCGCCCTCCGCCTCGAGATCGAAAACTGGCGCTGGGCCGGCGTGCCCTTCTATCTGCGCGCAGGCAAGCGCCTCAAGCGCCGCGCCACCGAGATCAGCATCCAGTTCAAGCAGCCTCCGTTGCTGATCTTCAATCGCATGCAGTCGAAGGGCCCTTGCAAGGAGATCGAGCCGAACCTGCTCACCATCCGCATCCAGCCCGACGAAGGCATCTCCCTGCGCTTCGGCGCCAAGGTGCCCAGTACGCCCGATATGGCCGTCTGCCCTGTCGTCATGGACTTCGACTACGCCGCGGCCTTCGGCACTTCAAGCGCCAACGGCTACGAACGCCTGCTGCTCGACGCGATGCTCGGCGACCAGACCCTCTTCGCCCATCGCGATGGTGTTGAAACCACCTGGGCGCTCTATACGCCGATTCTCGATGCCTGGGCAGCCAAGAACCCCGAAGTCTTTCCCAACTACTTCGCCGGCACCTGGGGTCCGGACTGCGCCGATCGCCTGCTCGAACGCGGCGGCCACACCTGGCGCAACCAGTTCCTAGGAGTGAAGTCGTAAGAGCGAGCTAAGCAGATTTCGACCGGGCCGGCGCTTCTCTCACCACATTTTGTGAAGCTCGGGGGCACGAGAATATGCTCTGCATATGCGTCTCTGTCTACTCGGAGTGCTGCTCAGCGGCATCACTTGCCTTGCGTCTGCACAAAAGAGCATCCGGAATGTGGATTTCAAGAACTTCAACTATCCACTCAGCGGGCCACTTCTCGGTCATAGCGATTTGAAATGGCTCGGAGACCCTAGAGACGGATACGCCGCGGAGAAGCCAATACATTTGGTGAACGGTGAGGATCTGGAAAAAACTTCAAGCTTCGTAATGGACGGTCGCAAATACTCGCAATATGAGGGATTCAAGATACAGTCGGTGGAGTTTGCCAATCTCGACGGGAATGGCAGCAAAGACGCGATAGTTGTTTTGCGATACCTTACCGGAGGCACGCAAACCACGCACTACGTTTACGTCTATTCAATGGAAAATGGAAAGCCCAAATTGCTCGCTTATTGTCACACCGGCGACCGGGCTTACTCGGGTCTCTACAAGGTCTACGGCAAGCAACGAGAATTAGTCTTCGAGTTGCTCGACCCCGCGAAGAACCAGGGAGACTGCTGCTCGTCCGGCATCGTCCGCACACGGTATGTGTGGCGCAACAACCATTTTGAACAGATCGGCAAGAGAGAATACGAACCATTGAAGGACAATTAGGCGGCCAAAAGCCCGCGGCTACTCCCACACCACCTTCACCAGCACGCCTTCCGGCAGTTCTCCCTCGATCAGGTGGACGACGCCATTCTTTACCAACCCCTCGAAGACCTGCCGTTGCCGCTTCGCCGGCCCGCTGTCGGGTCTGATCGTTGACCCCTGGTCCCCGATCCCTGCGGTTTTCCCCATCCCGCGGTCCATTGCCTCATTGGCCAGCCGGTCTGCCTCCTGGTTGCCGCCACGCAGCGTATGCCGCATCTCGAAGCGCTCCAGTCGCGCCGCCAGCCGCTTCGCTTCTTCCCACAGTGGCTTCAGCGCGGGGCTCGCCACCCTGTACTGGCCCTTCATCTGCTTTACCATCAGCTCCGAGTCCGAAATGACCCGCAGCCTCGCTACCCCGTTCGATCCCGCCCACTTCAGCACTGCCAGCAGGCCTGCATATTCGG
>JBATYG010000823.1:0-4367 GCA_049673945.1 Occallatibacter sp. | reverse complement strand
GGTTATCAGCGTCCAGCGGCAGAAAAGGCGATCGAGCAGGCCGCGGCAAAAGACAAGGCGCTTGCCGCCGATTTCGACGGGCTCTTCCGCGGCGCGCTCAAGCTGATCCGGTAAGCAAGCGCAAGCGCCTTTGGAGCGCGATACTACTCCCGTTGCAGTAGTTGAAGGAGGAGCGAATGCCCGTCGTCCGAAATTGCCCGTCCTGCGGTAAGCCAAATCGCATTCCAGCGAAGCATCTTGCCGACACAGGTCGCTGCGGCGCATGCAAAGAGCCGCTGCCGTCAATCGCCGAGCCGATCGAGGTGAGCACTGCCGAGTTCGACGAGATCATTCGCGAAAGCAAGGTGCCCGTGCTCGTCGATTTCTGGGCGGAGTGGTGCGGCCCCTGCCGCGCCGCCGCTCCGCATGTGAAGCAGGTGGCGCACGATCTTGCCGGCAAGGCAGTCGTGCTCAAAGTCGATACCGAGCGGAACCAGGACCTCGCCATGCGCTACCGCGTGCAGAGCATTCCGTTCTTTGCCGTCTTCACCAACGGCACAATGCACTTCCAGCAGGCCGGCCTTGTGGACGCGAATACCATGAAAGGCTGGCTGGCGCGCGCGGCTTGAGCGCTGCACAGCGCATGCCGGCTTGGGGTTCGATACACTGCCTGTGCGATGGTTCTCAAGAAAACTCCCGCTCCTTCCGCAGCCGCCCTTCCTTACTTCCGCCCCGAGGCGTTCACCTTTCTACGCAACCTGGCAAAGCACAATGACCGCGCATGGTTTCAGCCGCGCAAGCCGCAGTTTGAGGCGGAGCTGCGTGAGCCCATGCTCGCGATTGTGCGCAAGGTGACGGATGCGATGCTCGACTTCGCGCCGAGCCACGTGCGTCCCGCAGAGAAAAGCCTCTTCAGGATCTATCGCGACACGCGCTTTTCGAATAACAAGTTGCCCTACAAGACGCACGTTGCAGCATGGTGGTCGCATCAGGGATTGCAGAAAACCTCAGGCGCGGGCTACTACTTCCACGTCAGCGCGAAGGAAGTGGTGATTGCCGCAGGCGCCTACATGCCGGAGAAGGAGCAACTCGCCGCAATTCGTCACTGGCTGCTCGACAATCACGCCGAGTTCAAAAAACTCCTGCGGAGGCCGGCCCTTAGAAAGCACTTTGCTGAGTTTGAAGGCAATGCGCTGACGCGGCCGCCGAAGGGCTTTCCCGCCGATCACCCGGCGCTCGACCTGGTGCGGTGCCGGCAGTGGGGCTTGTCGGCAACCCTGCCGGCAAAGGCTGCGCTCGACGCGGCATTTGCGGCTACAATCATCCGCTACTTCCGCCTCGCTGCGCCCGTGGTGGATGCCTTGAATACGCCGATTGCCGCGGCGCTGAAACCGAAGAAGCAGGTGCTCTTCGGGCTGCACTGAGCGTGCTTCAACTGCAACTTTCGTGTTGTTTCAGGATGTGAAAAGCCGCCAAAACCGGCTGATTTCCGCTGTTTTTAGGTAAAAAAAGGCAAAATCGGTACAAAAACCCAAGAAAACTGTGGAAATCAGACGTTTTTCCATTGACTTTGGCTGCTCCCAGGCCGCATTGTTACGAACGACAGGGTTCTCGAGAACCCGCATGAATACAGGGGTTTCGTGCAAAAGTTGCCCCGGTCGCACTCCCTCCATGCGGAACGCTTGATGGCTTCCTGGTTCTGACTTTTTTTTGAAGGCGCCGAGGCGGCGAAACCTAGGCAACAACGGCAGCCCCGAGGGGATGCCCAGAAGGAGAAAAAGAAATGGCAACTGGACTGACCAAGACGGCTCTCACGCGGCAGCTCGCGGAGAAACTGGAACTGACCAACAAGCAATCTGCTGCCTTCCTGGATCTGCTGGCGGAAACCGCCATCAAGGAAACGAAGAAGCATGGCGTATTCATCATCCCCGGCATCGGCCGCCTGGTGAAGGCAGAGCGCAAGGCGCGCATGGGCCGCAACCCCCAGACGGGCGAAGCCATCAAGATCAAGGCGAAGACGGTTGTGAAGTTCCGCGTCGCCAAGTCCGCCAAGGACACCATTGCTCCTCCGAAGAAATAGTTGCCTCAGGGAAGCAAGCCGGGAAGGGGAAGAGCCCTCAAGCTCTTCCCCTTTTCTATTGCCTGGCGTCTTCGGGTGTCGCGGAAATAATTGCAATCGGCGCCGCGGGCCGGTCATCCAATAGCACATGGCGACCTCGACATCACTCGGCGACTTATCTGAGGCCGGTGCAGGGGCACGCGGCTCGGTTGTTCTCTACCTGCGGCTTGAGGGGCTGGTGATCGCCCTCGCCACGTTTGCCCTCTATGCCCGCACGGGCGCGAACTGGTGGCTCTTTCTGCTGTGGCCGCTGCCAGACCTTTCGATGCTCGGCTATCTCTCAAGGCCCTGCCGCGGGGCGCGCATCTACAATGCCTTCCACTCGTATCTGCTGCCGGCGGTGCTGGCGCTCTCCGGGCTTGTCTTGCGCGCTCCGCTTGTGGTGCCGCTGGCGCTTATCTGGATCAACCACATCGGCATCGACCGGCTGCTGGGCTTCGGGCTTAAATACTCTGACGGATTCGGATACACACATCTGGGCAGAATCGGCGGCCAGAAGGCGCAGTAGCGCTTCCAGTGCGATTATGCGGTGCCCGCGGGCGAGGCCTCCTGCGGTGCTCCGCGCAGGAATGCGCGAACAACCAGCGACGCGCCGAAGCTGATGAGGATGGCCTTGAGCATCAGCATGTGATCGTAGCTCCACGAGAAAAATGCGACTGCGATGAAGACGCCAATGGGTGTCAGTTCGGAGAGAACCGCGCGCAGCCAGTGCGGCTTTGCTCCTGAGGGCGGCAGCGGTGAGCGCAGGCGCGGGAAAAAGCGGGGAACGGCCTGCAGGTAATCGCGATAGGGCTGGCCGATCCGGGCAGAGAGAAATTTCTCTTCTCCGAGGGTGAGCCGGATCAGAAAGAACGTTAACAGCACCATCGCCACCAGCGCGCCGCTGGGTGGCATCACGAGCGCCATGGCCGCAATCATGAACCATACGCCGAGATAGAGGGGATTCCGCATGAAGCGGTAGGGCCCCGAGGCAACCACGGCGCCGGCCTGCATCAAGGGGTGGCTCACCGTGACTGGCCCGAGCCACGCGGAGCCTGAAACGCGCAGCAGCACAGCAAGGGCAGCGACGATCGAGCCAGCAACGATGACGGCGGGCGTTGCCAGGGTGAAGGGCAGCGCGCCGAGACGCGCCAGATGCAGCGCCAGCCACTCCAGCAGAGAGATGCGCTTGCCCATGCCGAGCGGGTCGATCCACGTTCCGATCCACGGCGCCCATAGTCCCAGGGTGATGATGGCTGCGTTGATCAGCATGCGCAGCCGGAATTCAACAGCAGTGGCTCCCATTCCTTCTCCAGCCCCCTTCGGACAGTATCGCCCAGTCGATGTCGGTACGCCTTGCAGCGGGATACGCAAATGGGACCGGTACGGTTCAGGCTACTCCGCGCGCAGGGCTGCTGAGGGATCAGTCTTCATTGCTGAATACGCAGGAGTCAGCGTCGCCGCCAGAGCCGCCAATGCGAGAAAAGCTGCGACAACCGCAAATGTTAGAGGATCGTCTGCCTGCACGTGGAAGAGCAGGGTCTTGAGCAGCCTTGCGGCAAAAAAGGCCGCAACTCCGCCGATGACCGCTCCAATCAACGTGAGTTGTGTGCCCTGGCGCGCGATCAGGCTGAAAACCTGCGCACGGCTTGCTCCCAGCGCCATGCGGATTCCGATCTCCTGCGTCCTCTGCGCCGCGATAAAGGCAAGAACGCCGTAGAGCCCGATCGCTCCCAGGGCCAGACCGGCAAGCGCAAAAAAGGTGAGCAACGCGGCCTCAAAGCGCGGCCTGTCTGTGAGTCGCTGTACGGTTTCGGCAATAGGATTGATTTCAACAGGGGCGGTCGGGTCAATGGTGGCGATGCGCGCGCGGATCCACGGTGCGATGACTAAAGGCGGAAGGTCCGTCTGCACTTCGATCACACCGCGATCGCTCCAGTCTTCAGGGCGGCTGCGCCGCAGCATATAGAACTCGGGCTCATCGTCATTGGCCAGGCCGGCGTTCTTTACGTTGTCCGCGATGCCCACCACGGTGTAGACGGGACCGTTGAGCGTGTAAAAGGGCATGTAAGTGGCCCGTTGAATATGCTGGCCGACCGCCTCTTCACCGGGGAAGAGCATCGCCGCGAGTCTGCGGCTCAGGATCATCTCGCTGCCCGGTTCGTTGCGCTCTGTCTCGGTGAAGGCGCGCCCACGCACAATCGGAATCCCCAGCGCAGAGAAGTAGCCGGGCGTTACACGGCGAAAGACGACGGTGCCACCGGCGCTGGCCGGCGCGGGAGGCCTGCCC
>JBATYG010000822.1:0-15779 GCA_049673945.1 Occallatibacter sp. | reverse complement strand
CCTCCGGACTCTTGTGGTGGGCAGGGTTGTAACAGGCAGGAACGCCGTTCATGTGCTGGCCGTCGAGTTTGAGACCGTCAAATCCCCAATCGACAAGGATCTTGCGCACCAATTCCTTGTGATAGTCCACAACCCGCGAGTTGGCAGGGCACAGATAGTAGGAATTCCACCATGAGATCTTTCGCCTCGAACCGTCGCGGTTTTCCAACGCCAGTTCAGGTTCATCTCGCAGCAACTTCGATTCCGGAGCCGCACTGAGCGGCGACCACCAGAGTTGCGCTTTGAATCCTTCGCGGTGAATTCGATCCACCATCGCCCGCATATCGGCGTCGCCGTGCGGAAACTTCTCCGGATCAAGCTGCCAATCGCCGTAGTTGTTTTGCCAGCCGTCGTCTAGTGTGACCCACGTAAACCCCATGCGCTTAACGGTGGGCAACGTGTCGTAGACCTGTTGCGGTTTGAAATGGCGTCCGTATCCCCAGGCGCACCAAATCGCTCCGTAGGCGCTGTCGGGGGCTTTGGCCATCTGAAACCCCTGCTTCAACATGAACCGGCGGTACGTAAGCAGCGTCTCGAAATAGTCTCCCTTGTGCACCGCAGCGAACGTGCGAAAGGTGTTGAAGCTTTCGCCGGGTTGCATCGACCAGTTGTGAAGATACCGCACGCTAACCTGGGCCTGACGCGCTGTGGGCATTGAAACGGGTAGGGAAATCAAAACAGGGCGGGGCTCGACGTGGCCCACGGCAATACCAACATCTTTGCGCCACACGTCGACAATCGGTGTGCCGCCCCCATAGTCACTGGCGTTCATGCCGAGATAATTTTGTTGAGAAAACCCTGTGTGCAGCGGCACTAACCAGTTCGGACGGCGCTCGTAAGAGCCACTCTGGAACGACCAAAAAGGTGCCTGCGAAGACACGCGCTGAGCGTCGATCGTATATCGATTGTTGCTCCACTCAAGAATCTTCAGTGGAGACTTTCCGATGTTTGTGTAACTGACATCGAAGACTGCGAGGTTGGGGAAATCGTCGTAGATGATGATGGAGACATTCTTTTTCAGTCCGCCGGATATACCGGTAAGGATGAGTTTTTCCCCGGCACCATAGGAGTCGGTGATGCGCTCGCGCGTCTGCGACGCCAAAGCGAAGTTGTACCAGGCGCGATCATTGCCTTTGACGGTCTCGGAAGCAGAGAACGCGCCGATTGGAATTTCGTTCCCGTTGAATCGCGCAATGACGCGGCTCCGCATATTGCTGTCGAACTCGATGCGAAGGCTTGAGCTCTCGATGTAGGCCCCATGCACGGAATGCGTCGCGGTTTGATCGGCACGCGCTGAGGCCTTACCCGCCACAAACAGCATTGTGAAGATGACGATTGAAGATAGCGCTTTTCTACGCCGCATCAAATTATGCCCATTTCCTGCAGACTTACAGGGAATCCGCCAAGGTGTGCCAGGGTCACTCCACAGCAGTTGTTCCCGGATTCCTGGCGTTTTCACAACCCACGTCAGCAATTGTCGAATGATTACTATTTATATCTTTTTATTTCTTTTGTCCAGTACTGAAAGATTCGTAAGGGCTCTTTGCAGCCACCGATTCGGTAGCCCGGCCCCACGACGCAGCAAGCCTCAGGCATTTCCTGCTCGAGTCCATCGAGGCCGGTGGGTATCCGACTGCCCTGAAAGCGCCTGGGCGCTGTCTTATGGCATTGCGAATCGGTGGTGGTGTCTGGGGTTCCGGCCAGTCTTGCATAGATTTGCGAATTCAGCTTGACAAAACGATTACTATAGTCAATAAAAGTTATATATTGAAGCCATAAATCATTTCCTTTTGTTTCGATTTCTTGGAGGCAGCAATGAACTTGTGTCGAGGGGCGGCGATCCACTCAGCATTGCTGGGATTGATGTTAGCTAGCGTCCCAGCAGTGAGTCAATCCGTTAACCAGTCGCAGCTACGCGGCACAATCACGGATTCGAGCGGCGCTGTCGTCGCGGGAGCGTATGTCTCCATCACCGACATCGGCACCAACATCTCGCAGTCCACTGTTTCGAACAGTCACGGCGGCTATGCATTCACCGCGCTCAAGCCATCGAATTACAGGCTACTGGTTAGAGCGACGTCATTTGGCACAGTCGAAAAGAACGGCATCACCCTGACTGTGAATCAGGAAACTACGCTCGACGTCACGTTGCTTCCGTCGAGTCAGGTAGCCACCGTCACAGTCGAATCGATCCCCACGCTCCTCGATGCCGATTCACCCACGCTGGGGACTGATATACCGAGCCAGTATCTGACTCAGATGCCTTTAGAGAATCGCGACCCTTTCGGAATCGCTTTCCTGGCCGCGGGTGTGACGGAGTCTCCCGGCTCCGGTACCCAGGACTCCTACCCGGCGGGAACCAACTTTATATCGAATGGGCAGCGGAACTCCACCGCGAATATCCTGCTGGACGGCGTGCTGATTACCGCTCCTGAGCAGGGTGAGGGCGGCAATTCAAACCTCTATTATCAGGCGACAGTTGAAGGCCTTCAGGAAGTGAAGGTTCAAAACAACAGCTTCTCCGCGGAGTATGGCGGAGGCACCGTTGTCGATGAGGTCATGAAATCTGGAACCAATCGTGTGCACGGCAGCGCATATTGGTTCAACCAGGATTCCGTATACGATGCGCGCGATTTTTACAACAGCGGCCCCAAGCCTGGGCACCTGCAAAATCAGCTGGGGTTCTCGGTCGGTGGCCCGATTGTGAAGAATAAGACGTTCTTCTTTGCCGACCTGGAATCGGTGCGAGCCAATAACCCGGTCAACATCGTAGCTACTGTCCCCACTGCGGACGAAATCAACGGAAATTTCTCGCAGGCAATGACCTACGACCAGAATGGCAATCCAATTCTCAATCAGATCTTCGATCCCTTCTTGATTGATCCTGATTCGCAGAATCGCCCGGCCTACAGCCAGAACACGATTCCTCAGGGGGAGATCGATCCAGTCGGCCAGGCCATCATGAAGCTCTATCCCAAGCCCAATTCTGCGGGGGACGCGGTGACGGGATCGAACAATTACCGTGACGTGGTTCTCAGCACATCGAACGCCCTGCAGATAGACGCCAAGGTCGATCAGCAGTTCACTTCGAAGTCATCGGTCTCTGTGCGGTACAGCAGCATCATTTCGAGCGGATCGACGCCAACGGTGCTGGGCGATGGCGAGTTCAACGACGGCACGAAGTACACGTCACAGGCCTTCAACGACGGCATCAACTATACGTACGTACCCACAGCCAACACACTGTGGATCTCAACGTTCGGTCTCGATCGTGTGTCTCAGCCAACCCAGAATAATCACTATCCGGCACCCACAACAGTCGGGTTTCCCAGTTACCTTGAGCAGAATGGCATATCCAGAATGCCGTCGATCATCATGGAGGACTCAGCCTGGACTTCGATCTTCGATCAGTGTTGCGTGGACACTGAATTTGCGCACACCCTGCTCAATTACGCCTCCTCATTTTCATGGACCCATGGACAGCACACCCTGAAGGCTGGCGGGCAGCAGCAGATTTTCTATAACAACTTTTTTCAGCCTAACTATCCCGATGGCTACTTCAGCTTTGCCCAGGACGTGACGGCACAGATGCCCTATAACACCAACAACGGAATTCAAGGCAATGACTTTGCCAGCTTGCTGATTGGCTGGGGAGACCCGACTGGCAGCGCCATCAACGTGACGCAATCGGTGGCCGACAAATCGCTTCAGACCGGCTTCTATGTGCAGGACGATTGGCGAGTCAGCCCCAAGCTAACGGTCAACCTCGGCGTGCGCTATCAATGGGACAGCCCCTACACGGAGCGGCACAATAACAGCCAGTTCAGTGACATGACAGGAGACAGTGGCGTCACGGTACCGGGACTTCCGGGGCAGTCAGGAACGTTGAAAGGGACCACCATCTTTGCTTCTTCGGGAAAGCGGAGCATCCCAACGAATCTGACGGATATAGGGCCTCGACTCGGTTTTGAGTACCTGGTGCGTCCCAACACGGTGGTCCGCGGAGGAGCGGGGCTCTACTTCGGATATGGGGTAGCGACGAACTTCCAATATCCCGGAGCAGCGTACACTTCGAGCCCCGCGGTGTTTTTCACCCAAGATGGTGAAATCACGCGCAGCGCGACACTCGGGGACCCGTTCAATGGCGGCGTTCCGCCCGCGCAGGGAACCCAATATGGCAAGCTTGCGCTTTGGGGATTGTCCAATCAGAACAACCTCGGCACCCAGGCTGCCAAAGACGCGAACATCTACCAATGGAATCTCGGCATCCAACAAGCGCTTCCCGCAAAGATCGTGGTAAGCGTCAACTACTCCGCTAACCGGAGCACCTTTCTGCCCTGGGCGGGAACGGATAATCGCAATTTTATTGCCTCATCGATTAGAAGAAACCAGACGAGCACCTCCCTGAATGATCCGGTTCCGAACCCCTTTCAATCATTGTTCACTGGGCCGGGCGCAAGCTTCAACGTGCCGGCTTCACAATACTCACAACCAACGCTGCCGCAAATCAATCTACTCCGCCCCTATCCGCAGTTTGACGGGCCCTTCGAGGAGTACAAAGTCATTGGTGCTTCGTCCTGGTACAACGCGCTGCAAGTTGTATTCCAGAAACGCGCGGGCAAGTATGTGAACTTCGAGGGGAACTATACCTGGTCGAAGAACACCGACGATTCGTCGGCGGGAAACAATGACTGGGTCGGCAGCTTCGGCAACGGCTTTCCGCAAGAGCTCGACCACCTCAAGGCCGAGTGGTCGGCGAGCGCAAGTGATGCGACCAACCGGTTTGTGCTGGCCGGGATGTTTGATTTGCCGGTTGGCCGGGGCGCCTTGATCGGCGCAAATATGAATCGGGTCCTCGACGCGGTCGTGGGTGGGTGGCAGCTGACCACACTGATCACCTTCCAGAGCGGCCAACCAATCAATGTTCATATGGGTAACCCGAGGCTCGCGGATGGCAATCAGAGGCCCAACCTGCAATGCAGCACGTACGGGCTGACGACCGGAGTCAGCATCCACGACGCGGGCAAGAACGGATTGCCGTATCTGAATTCAAATTGCTTTTCCGATCCCGGTGACCAGCAGGCGGGCAATGCCCCACGCTACATTTCGCAACTGCGCGCGGACGGAATCCACCAAGCCGACCTGTCCCTGGAGAAGGCGCATGAATTTGGCGGAGAAAAGGGAAGGTTGGAGTTCCATATAGATTGCTTCAACTGCACGAATACTGAGCGGTTTGGATTGCCGGATAGTGGCTATGAAGACCCGACGTTTGGAGTCATTTCGTCGACAGCCGGCGGGGCGTTGCCTCGCAATATGCAACTCGGAGTTCGCTATCAATTCTGAGACAGCGAAAAAGAGTGGCCGTGCAGGCAGAGCTCGAGTCCTTTGACCCTGCCTGCGCGAGTGCGTGGTGCATTGATGTGGATATGAGTCTGCACCGCTGTCAACCTTGGCGCGTCATTCCTCAACCGTGATGGCTCCAAGGGGGGCCGATGCCTGGTGTTTGGTCTCCTTCTCATTGCAAGGTAAGCTTGCTTCTTGCGCTTGTGCTGGCCTCAAGCGCTGGCCTCTCTTCCCAGCAGGCCGGTGATCACCAGCAGTTCGGCGGTCCCCAGCGAGATTGGATGCGACGCGTTCGCATTGCGGCCTGGCCGCTTGGGCCGGACAATTCGAAGCAGATTGTTCAGCAGGCCCAGGCGAGCGGAGTCTACGGAATCGAAGTGGACAACGACATCCCCGGCAGATATGAAAGCCTGCTGGATCCTTCGCAAAAACTTGCAGCGATTCATAGTGCAGCCGTGGAGTCGCACCGTGCGGGCAACAAGGCGTTCGTCTATATCGCCGGTCTGGAGTGTATTTCAAAGAACTCCGACGGGCAGCATACGTTGTTCAAAGATCATCCAGACTGGCTGCAGAGAAAGATCACCGGTGAGCCGGCGATCTTCAACTCTGGAGCGGCGTTCTGGATTGCGAAGGGCGAGGAAGACGCCTGGGTTTCTCCCTATGCCGCCGATTGGCGCAAGATATACATGCAGCGCGTTCGGCAGATCGCGGCAACCGGCATCGACGGCATCTACGTCGACATTCCTTATTGGATGACACACTTCACAGGTTGGGAAGACAGTTGGGCGAGCTTCGATAACTCAACTGTGGAAGCATTTCGCAAAGAGACGGGCCTGGATGCACGCAAAGATATCAAGCTCGGCGATGCCGACGATCCGGGATTCAGGAAGTGGGTCGAATTTCGAATCAAAACCATCGACGATTTCCTGAGAGATATACGGAGAAATGCGACCGCGGCGAATCCGAATATTTCGATAATTCCGGAGATTTATCCGGGTATAGAAGACGCTGCGCCGCGAGTCGGAGCCGATGTATATCGGCTGTATCCGCTGGTGGATGCAATCGCTCACGAGTACGAGTTCGGAGACGGGGAAGATCATACGGCCGCGTCGAGGTCTCCATTCGACTGGTTCATGTATCAGATCGGGATGCGCAGTTTTCGCGCATTCGCGGGGGATAAGCCTACCTGGATACTCAACTATTCATGGGATGGGGCCCAGCATGTGCAGGCACGCGACGCGATGCTGAACCTCGCGATGTCAGAACTCACGGCAGGCGCAAATGTCTGGGACGCAAAGGGGCATGTGATGTCCGGTTCGAATGACCTGCCGACGCGAACGGAAATCTATAGCTGGATTGGGAAGCATGAAGATATTTTTGGTGCTATTCGGAAACCCGTCGGAGAGACGGGCGTCTATTTTTCCGATGCGACACGGAACCTCTATCCCAATGAATTTGTGAATTCATACCGGGGAGTCTTGCTTTTGCTGCTGCAAAACCACGTACAGTTTCAGATAGTGACACCTCGCACACTGCGGCAGTTTCGGGGCAAAGTACTGGTGCTGCCGAGCGTGAGGGTGGTGAATCAGGAAGAGGTTGCTGGCTTGCACCATTATGTCTCGCAAGGCGGAAAGGTCGTCGTGACGGGAACTGCTGACAAGCAGCTTGACTCGCTCCACGAGGCCACACGCTTTCCCGATAGTCCTGAGGTCAAGTATCTTGGCCGCGCGGAAAAGGATTTCTTCGCATCGGACCCGGCAAGTGCCCTCGACTTGCTCGAGGCAATAGGCACGAGCACGGGCGTTGAGGTCAGGGCGTCAAAAAACGTCGTTGTGCATGAAGTGCGCATTGGCAATCGCGTCTACTTGTTCTTCGCAAATTTTGACGGTCTGCAGGCGGGGGTGAATGCCACACCGGCCGTGCAGGAAGATATTGAGGTGCGCGTGCCGCTACGGTTCGGCGCCAAGTTGCACTGGCTCGAATTCATGGGCAAAGAAACCGTGCTGGATGGCCAATCTTCGCTGAAAGGTCTGCAGTTCAGTATTCCGAGTTTGCATCGCGGAGCGGTTGCTTGGATTGCTTCAAGGTAGTCGATATGCCGCGCGACAACGGGCATTGACCTTCTGGTGCGAATCTGTTTTTTCAGTCGGTCAGAAGAAACTCCTGCACAAATGCGGGATCGAGGAAGGGCTCCGTGCGGCCCTGCCGAAGATGGAGCCGCGAAGCAGCCGTGCGATTTCCAAAACCAGCGCAGCCCCCCGGTGCTTCTCGCGAAGGTGGACAATTCTGGGTCAAGGTTTCCCCGGATTCCGTTTTTCTTCGCATCGCAGTGTTTCTCCGGGGCTAGACTGTTAATTGCGGTAAAATAGGCAACAAAAACGAGGGTCAGAATGGCGAAAGAGACTACGGTCCCTGAACCCGTCAACGGCGCGATGGGATACGGGCCTGCCAGTAGCTCTTCCACGACGGATGCTCCTATCGAGGGGCTGATGGCGGAGGAGAGGCGTACGCAGATCTTGCAGATCGTGCGCACTACTGGACGTGCAAAGGTCAATGAGCTCACTCGCCTCTTCAATACCTCCGCGGTCACCATCCGTAACGATCTGAATGAGTTGCATCAGCGCGGTCTTGTGGTCCGTTCGCATGGAGGCGCAATGCTGTCAGACGGCATTCTGTGCGAACCTCCCGTACTCGAGCGTCTGAAGGAGCATTCGGATGAGAAACAGCGCATCGGCGCCCGCGCTGCGGCTCTCATCAACGATGGCGAGACTATCATTCTCGATTCCGGCACCACGACGCTTGAGATTGCACGCCACCTGAAAAAGAAGCAGGGATTGCATGTCATCACCAACGGGGTCAACATTGCGGTCGAATTGCTAGATGCTCGAGATGTTCAAACTTTCATCATCGGGGGAACGGTGCGCGGAGAGTCGGCCTCCATCAGTGGACGTTTCAGCGAAGAGATGTTTGATCAGTTCTCAGCTGACAAGCTGTTTCTGAGCGGAGCCGGATGTGATCTAGAATTTGGAGTCAGCGGAGCAACTCTTGAGGAGACGATGGTGAACCGGGCGATGCTTCGGATCTCACGCGAGATCATTCTAGTGGCTGACTCCAGCAAGTTCTCCAAGCGCAGTATGACCCGCATCGCGCCATTTTCCGAGATCGATGTTGTAATCAGCGATACCGCACTGGCCGAAGAGGCTCAGGCTAAGTTGACCGCTCTGGGCTGCAATCTGATTTTGGTGTAGCGAACCGCATACCAGACGACTCTGCGCAGGATTCGAAGACATCGAATGAGCGAGCCAATTGATTTTGATGGCGATGCCTTCTCTATATAATGAACGAAACCGATGAAAATCTACTTTATGCGTCACGCCGAAAGTGAGGCGAATGCGCAAGACATCCTCGCCGGCAGGCATGAATATCCCCTTACGGCGCGCGGCGCGGCGGACGCCGAAGCGATTGCTTCTGCCTTTCTTGTATCGCGCACGATCGACACTATCATTTCTTCTCCTCTTTTGCGCGCACGACAAACTGGCGCGCCTTTCGCGCGAATGACTGGCCTGTCCTTGAGTATTGACGATGCCCTGGTCGAGCAGGATATGGGGTTCTTCTCGGGCAAGACGTATTCCGAGGTCGAGTCTGATCCGAACTACGAGCACGACAAGACACGCCGCTGGGGATGGGCTCCGCCGAACGGAGGCGAGTCATACGAAATGATTGCAGAGCGTCTTCGGCCCTTTTTCAAGTGGCTGCAGCCCAAAACAAATGGCCCTTCGCATAAGGCCGAGAGCCCGGCAGCTCTGGTTGTGACGCACGCAGTCACTCTCCGTCTGGTTGTTGGCCTGCTCGAGGATACTCTTCCCTCTTATCCGACAAAGCTGGTGAGAAATGGCGAAATACTCGAGGTCGACTTCAAAGGGCTTGGCCAGCGACATGCGATCAAAAGCCACTACTACGGCAATCAAACGGAAGCCAAAGCTTAAGCATTCGCGTCGCAGTCCCCTGACGGCCTCCGCGCATCGACAATCTGCGCCAGGCCCAAATTGCTCATCGCCGTCTCTTTCGGCAGAGCGGATTCTTCGCCGAGGGAGAGCATCGCGCTGATCCTCGAGAAACAGCACCTGCTCCGCGTGTTCAGTATTTTCATTCGGGACTTTCTATTATGATTCCAGTTTTCTTCCTATTCTTTTGGTCTCACGATAAACTGTTCCTACAGTGCAATCGCTTGAAGCGCGAGGTTGGAAATGGCGAAATATAGCCCCATAGAGGATGCTTCCGAAGGGGCGATACGGCCGGAATCCACGACAATCGTGGCCCCGGAGGGGACGCCGCCGGATGGCATGATGGCAGAGGAGCGGCGGACGCAGATTCTGCAGATGGTGCGTAGTACAGGTCGGGTGAGAGTAAATGGTCTCGCCCGCCGGTTCAATACTTCGGCAGTCACAATCCGCAGCGATCTGAACGAACTACATCAGCGCGGTCTGGTGCTGCGTTCGCATGGAGGGGCTGTTCTCCCGGACACGATCCTGCGGGAGTCGCCTGTTTACGAGCGCCTAAATGCCCATTCTGACGAAAAGCGGCGCATCGGCGCGGCCGCCGCTAACCTGATTAGCGATGGCGAGACGATCATCCTGGATTCGGGCACAACCACGCTGGAAATCGCCCGGCAAATCAAGAAGAAACACGGACTGCGGATCATCACAAATGGGGTCAATATCGCTGCTGAATTGTTGGACGCTCGCGATGCGCAGGTTTTTATTGTGGGAGGAACAGTGCGTGGCGAGTCGGCATCGATCAGCGGGCATTTCACCGAGGAGATGTTCGAACAGTTTTCGGCCGACAAACTGCTTCTAAGCGGAGCGGGATGCGACCTGGACTTTGGAGTAAGTGGCGCAAATCTGGAAGAGACAATGGTCAACCGGGCCATGATTCGCATCGCGCGCGAGATTATTCTGGTCGCCGATGCGAGCAAGTTTTCCAAGAGGAGTATGACGCGGATCGCGGCCTTTTCTGAAATTGATACCGTTATCAGCGACATCAGCCTGGATGAAGAAATTCAGGCAAAGCTGCGTGGGCAGGGCTGCAATCTAATTTTGGTCTAGCGGGGCTTAGCGGGATAAACAGGCGGCGCACCGGACATCTATCTCACGAATGTGAACCTCCGCCAGCCAACCAGGTGATGCCGTGGTTTGGGTCTGGCCTTGACGGATATCCATGAGGCTCGCCGCCGGTCGCGCGACCTAGATTCGAAGGAAGACCTTCTTACGATACATCCACCAAAGCATTAGCCAGTAAACGCCAAGGGTGAGAGCCCCAACAACTGTCGGTTCCACGGCAGTTCCGAGAATGCCTAGAATGCGCGTTCCCAGATTGATACGCAAGCTGCTCTCAACAAAGTTCTCACACAGATGAGCAATAAAATACGCGGCGATGGAATTCATGCCGATTACGACCAACGGGAACGCAACGGCGCGCTGCTTTTTGAGATCGACAACCCATGAAAAAGCTGCGAGGAAAAGAAAGCATACGCCCCCACTGAACAGCGTCCAGGCCGGCGTCCAGATGCGCTTCACGATAGGGCAGATTCCAGTGAAGTGAAGCAGTAGCCCGGCCGCAAGCAATGCGGCGGCTGCCAGAAGAAACTTACGCATTGGAATATTCGGAGTTGCCGCGATAGACCAGCGGCCTGCAACGACTCCCAGCAGCATGGTGCCGAGTGTTGGAATGAAGCTCAGTGTCAGATAGCCGCCGTCGTTGAAGAGGAAGCGACTTGTGCGGGGAAACAGGTTTAGAAACCAGACATCGAATGCCTGCCCGAGGTTGCTGTTCTTGTTCCAATGCGAGGCGAAGCCGGTGAAGAGATGCTGGCGCCAGTCGTCGGATACTCCGACGGCCGCATAGTTGAAATTGAGGCCAGGCGCCGGGTACACCGCCCATGCCAGCCAATAGGCGAAGAGTATTCCTGCAAATGCAGTCCACTGCCAGCGAGGACGAACGAATGTGAGCAGGAAGGCAAACGTGTAACCGAGGCCAATCTGGGTCAGAGTGTCTTCGAACGTGAAGTAGGTGATAGGGCCTTGGGTCGACCTCAGGAATATCCCCAGCGCTACAAGGAGAAAACTGCGCCAAAGTGTATGGATCAGCAGGCGTTGGAAGGTGGCACCCTTCTTCAGGCGGCTTCGAACCGAATAGGGAAGGGCAACGCCGACCAGAAAAGTGAATGAGGGCTGGATGGTGTCATGGAGGCTCATGCCCACCCACTCGCTGTGCGTCTGATTGAAAGCAAGAATCCGCCAAATAAGACTGTTCGGGAAGGAAAGAGCTACGCGTGAAAACTGAAGGACTTCTGCCAACATCAGAAGCATGACCAAGCCGCGATAGGCGTCGACTGCAATATTTCTTTGCAGTTTCTGTTCAACTTCCGCGACAGTGTCACCCGTTCGGGGACGCTGCATCACTAGAGGCTGCATCGCCATCAATTTTTCTCCACGGGCTATCCGAGCCAGAGATCCGCTTTCTTTCGTAAACCGGCGTTTTCTTGCTTTTCCTACTACAGACTAGAAGCCTAGCGGGGTGCAAGGCATCCTGTAAACATATTTCTGGCCGCATTTTTCGGGCAATTTTCGGCCTCCAGATGAACCTCTTGACACAGAAAGCTTTGTCCCTCTAATCTCGCTTTAAAGTATTGCGATTGCTTGCGTATTTTCCGAATTCTTGCGAATGGCGATATAGGCTGAGCGGCAGAAAATGCACTGCTGATCCCTTAAAGCGAGTTCTTGTCGCTTGCGCCGAGCACGCTTGTCATTCCCAATTCGCCCAAGGGTCAGCGACAACCGGTGTGCCAACCGCAGTACAAGAGGATGAAATCGATGAATTCCGACGAGCAAAATCCTGGATTGGGATCATGGAGCCGACGCAGGTTTGTGCAATTGGGCGCGGCTAGCGCGGTTGGCCTGAGCGTACTGACTCTTGCGAAGGCCGATGCAGAGGCTGCCACCACAGATGGGACGATGATCGGTGTCCCTTTTGATAAACGAAATCCGCGGGTCGCCTTTATCGGCACTGGAGGCCGCGGAACTTCCTTGCTGGAAAATCTGCTCGCAGCAGATGGCCAGGTGGTTGCTCTGTGTGACGTTGTCCCAGAGCATGCGGAGCACGCTGCTTCCTTAGTGGTGGCGGCCGGCCAGACCAAACCCCAGCTTTACACGGATGGCCCGTATGCGTTCGAAACCATGTTGGGCAGAAACGATGTAGACCTGGTTCTGGTTGCCACCCCCTGGAGCTGGCATGCGGAAATGGCGATCGCCGCGATGAAACGCGGCAAGGACGTGTGTATTGAGGTACCGGGTGTAGTTACGCTCGAAGAATGCTGGCAGATCGTCAAGACCTCGGAAGAAACGCGGAAGCACTGCATGATGCTGGAGAACTGTTGCTACGGTTACAACGAGACATTGATCCTGCGGATGGTGCAAGACGGCAAGTTCGGCGACATTCTCTATGGTGAAGGAGCTTATGTTCACGATCTCCGCGAAGAGCTTTTTTCCGACAAGGGGGAAGGCCTGTGGCGACGCGCCGAACATACCAAGCGCAACGGCAACCTGTATCCCAGCCATGGGCTTGGGCCTGTGGCGAACTACATGAACGTGCAGCGCGGCGATCGTTTCGATTACCTCGTCTCGATGAGCTCACCCCAGCGAGGTCTCGATCAATACCGCAAGGATCATCTGCAGGCGGGAGATCCCAGGCTTGAAGAGCGCTACGTGACTGGCGACATGAACACATCACTGATCAAGACCGCCAAGGGACTTACCATCACGGTCAAAAATGCTGTCTCGACGCCGCACCCGTACGATCGCATTAACTTGATTGCCGGGACCAAGGGTATCTTCCGGGACTATCCACCTCGGATCTATCTTGATGGCCAGAACAAGGACGAGTCGTATATTTCGATCGACACATGGAAGCAATATGCGCATCCTCTCTGGCAAAAGGAGGGCCAGCTCGCGGCAAAGCTTGGCGGACATGGCGGCATGGATTTCATCATGCTCTATCGCCTGCTGCAATGCGTGCGCGAGGGACTTCCTCCTGATATGGATGTGTACGACGCAGCTTCCTGGTCCGCTATCGGGCCGCTCAGTGTGACTTCCGTCAGTCGTGGGAGCGCACCGGTTGAGTTTCCGGACTTTACACAGGCTAAGTGGATGCAGCGAAGTGTTTCCGCCATAGCGAGTCAAGGATAACGCTGCGCGATCCCGCGGTGCATCGACGTTCCGACCACCGATCCGGCATCCTCAATGCTTGTGCCGCGGAAGCGGGACGTGCTGGACGGTTACGCTTGTAATTGCCGAGCGAACGCTTTGCCCATTCGCGTTGACGGCCGTCACCGTATACTCAGCCGTTCCTTGATCCGTGGCGGGCTCGGTGAACTCTGGGCGAGTTAAACCGGAGGCAACTATGTAAGAAGCGCCTCCCTGGCTACGCTCCACAGAGTAAGTTATGGCATCGGATACCGGATTCCATTTCAGTTCGACAAACCGGCCTTGGATCGAGGCGCGAACGCGGGTCGGCGCCTCCGGCGGTGGCCCAGCAGAAAGCAACCCGTAGATGCAGATCTGTCCGGTGCCGATGTTCTCTTTACCGAAGCTGGCCAGATACACCTTCCCATTTGCAATCGTGGGAGGAGACATTTTCGAGTAGTTATTGCAATCATCCCGACCTGGATTCTCCAGAGAATTCCAAAGTTCGTGGTTGATGTCGTCTGCGTCGTAGGCGTGCAGAATCCCGGGACGCGACTCGTTCCATGAATCGCCAGTGGCGTGAATTGCGGCCCAAAGGATCCCGTCCTTGTCTCCATTTGCGGACAAGGAGAGCATTGCTCCAGGGTGGCCGTCGTTCTTATCCGGCCTAATCATGAATGGAGTTTCGTCGAACTTATTGCCGTTGAACCGGTAGGCTCGAGCCCTGTCGCGCTGGCCCCAAAGATACAGGAGGTTGCCGTTCTTCGCGCTCTTCCAATAGACCATGCTATGCAGATGGGAACTAGTCGCTTGAAAGTGCTGTACGGCATGTTCGTCGCCTAAGTGGCCAAAGTGCTCAGTGTCGATTACGTACAGCACGCCCTCCTTGCCTCCTCCGATTACCAGGTGAGTGCCTGGAAGCAGAACGGCTCCCGAAGAATTCAGGTCATTATCGTCCTTGTCTAATTGGAGATGATTGGTTGGAGTAAACCAATCCACAAGATGCATGTGTGCGTCGAGCTTGATGAAGCTCTCGCTGAATTGCGTTGTGCCATTCCAGCTGCCGTTTCCGGTGATGAAATAGATGTTTCCCTTGTCATCGATAGCAGGCGGTTGACCGGACTGCCAGATGCTGGCTTCCTCTCCGCCTGGCGAAGTGTTGAAAACGCCGACCTGCTTCAGCGAAGTAGCGTTGTAGCCTAACAGGAATCCATGATACGGGCCATTGTCGCAGTGCGAAGCATAGCCTATAAATACGCTTCCCCCGAAGAGGAAAAGCCCCGGACGCTGGTTCTGTCTCAGGGGATCGAAATCAGGCGCTGCGATAGTTACCGGGCTGTCAGGTAGATCGGCTCCCGTGGCGAGGTCCAGGGCGTGAAGGCGCTGGGAAAAATGGCCGCCCGCTTTCGTCAGCGCAACCACATACAAAACGGTCTTTTCAGCATTGATCACCGGTGTGCCTATGATGCCCATGTTCCCATTGATGTCAGTGCAGGTGAAATCCGCATCGTGCACGCTGGCCGGCGTTCCGAAGTTGACATGCCAGAAAGGCGCGGTCGCATTTGCGTCGTTTGCGTCAAAGGCATACACGCTGTTGTTGACCGTTGTGACATACACGACGTTGTGCCATCCACCTGCTATCTTCACGTCAGTGACGACCAGCGGTTGCGCGTAAAGCTGATCGTCGACAACGTGCTTGAAGAGCATGCCAAACTGTCTTGGATTAACATTGGCGGGTGTCAAAACCGTTTCTCGCAAGTTCACTCCGGTGCGCTCGTTGTTGTTGTGGTGCGTGAGCACATCAACCTGAGCCGGCACTGCAACCGGGATGACGAGGCAAACGAGGAAAAGCGAAGTCTGCACAAAGAGATTCATAGTAATCGACACCTAGAAACTTTCATCTTCGCATCAGGCCTGTGGCACGACCGGTCCAGACGAGTTCTCGGGAGTGCGGATGAGAATCAATACGCATGCCGTTGCGAACAGGGGCATCAGGCCAGCAATTAAAAATGCTGGTCGGTAGGAAAAGCGATCGACGATAATCCCTACCGCCATCGTAAAGAGCGTTCCCACAAGACCTGCGGCCAGCCCACTTAGTCCGGTCACAGTGGCCACCACATCCTGCGGGAACAGATCGGAAGGCAGCGTGAGCCCCAT
>JBATYG010000821.1:0-1809 GCA_049673945.1 Occallatibacter sp. | reverse complement strand
CCTCCGGACTTGTATGACCTCCTGTTCGAGGGGGTGGCCAGCAATCTGGCGAGGTATAACGCGGGTCATCAAACTATTCTTTCCTCTGAGTGCATCGAAGCTACTGCGGGTATGCCGAAGCAGGTCTGCGTGAGAGCGCCAGCGCCTCGCATGTCCGGACAAAGCGAACTCAAACTTCTCCAAGCAAAGGACTCCAATATGAGCGTTCAGACACTCGAAGAGCTTGTGATCGATGAACTCAAGGAACTTTACTCCGCCGAAAAGCAGATTGTGCGGGCACTCCCGAAACTCGCGAGGGCCGCTACGACTCCCGATTTGAATCAGGCACTCCTCAGCCACTTGGAAGAAACGAAAGGCCAAGTCGAGCGACTCGAAAAGGTAGCAGAGATAATTGAAAGGAAATTGACCGGAAAGACCTGTTCCGGAATGCAGGGAGTACTTGAAGAGGGCTCAGAAGTCCTCGAAGACACGGAAAAGGGGATCGTTCGCGATGCCGCCTTGATCGCCGCGTCGCAGCGAGTTGAGCATTACGAAATGGCGGGCTATGGTGCAGCACGCGACTTTGCGAAATTGCTTGGCTTATCCGATGTTGCCTCCCTGCTAGAGGAAACACTCGAAGAAGAGAAGAACGCAGACAAAAAGCTGTCGTCGATTGCAACCGGCGTGAACAAGCAAGCTAAACAAGCCGCTTGAGGGGCAGTCGAGAAACCAGGCCTCATGCGAGGCCTGGTTCGGTCTGCATTGAGGTGAAGTCGAAGTTAGCCGTTGTTCTTCTGGCTTGCGACAACGTGCAGGTTATTCGCAACTGAGAAAGTTCCCGATACACTGTTCGCTCGGACGCCGGCTGTGTCCTTGTCCGCCTCGGTATCAACGACCCCTTCCAGTTGCACATGCCCGCTCTTGACGACGATGCGGATCGGTTTCTGGACGCCCAAGGGGAATCTTTTCTAATGAGGGATAGCCATAGACCGCCCGGAATAGAGCAATTCGAAGTTGGTCATCCATCGAAGATGGGGGAAGTACGTCGATTCTGTTGTCGACTCGCGTGACACCTTCGATGTGTTTAACCGCGTTCTCCGAATCACACTTCAAAGTCGGCCGGGTGACTGAACCTAGAAAAGTGACCGTTCACCGGGTGCCCCTTGTCTCGCTGCTGAGACCGGGACAGCGATGCGCTGCTCCATACCATTGGTATATTTGGTATACTGGGTGTAGAGAGGTCGAACGTGAATCCATCCGTTTATCCCGAAATTCTGGTCGCAGATCGTCTTTGGATCGCCACCGCCCTTCTGCATCGGCAATATCCCAGGCAACCGGCCTTCTCCAGAGATGAAATACGCGCGAAGCTGGCGGAAGTGGGCTTGCTGGACGCGGCGCGGGAAGGCGCCATCAATGCCCATCTCAAGCAGCATTGCGTTGCCAACGTTCCGCCGTCCTCCGGGAAATACCGCATGCTCATCGAGGTGACGCCGGGCAAGCTCCGCCTCTACCGTCCCGGAGACTGGAGCCACCCCGCCCGCATGCAGCCGCGCAAGCCCTCCAAATCCGTTCCCAATCGAGAAGAAATCCCAAATTCCTACTGGCCGCTTCTCGATTGGTATGCCACGTGGAGTGCCGCAGCTCGTTCTTCTCCAACAGAGCGCCCCGCTGCGAACAACTGGGATGACGATGCGCTGATTCGTCTTGCCGGCTCCGGCCGTCAGGTCTGGGCCGATGAACACGCCGATGCATACGTCGAAAATCTGCGCAAGGAGATAGCGTGAGCAAAATCTTCTTTGATACCAATCTCTTTGTTTATCTCTTTGAGGG
>JBATYG010000820.1:0-1998 GCA_049673945.1 Occallatibacter sp. | reverse complement strand
TAAAGGTGAAAGTGAAGCCGTTCCCCACACACTTCTTTCCGCATGATCTGGAAGACCATGAAGAAATTGTGGGTATCTCACAAATGGTCTGCGAGGGTGACGGAATGTTGGACACATACTGCACCTGATAGGTCACTGTGCGCAGCACAGTAGTCGTGCATCCGCTGCTTAGAGAGGTAAACTTTACTGCGAAGAAGGCTTCTCGGCGAGTCCTTGGCTGGCTGCCACGGACTGCACCTCGTGCAGGAAATCTGACGCGGGCCTCCCGCCGTATCTTTTGGCAAGGGGATCACGAGCATAGGGAACCATGATCGGACTCTGGCTGGTTTCCAGGTAGGAGTCGCAATGCTGCACGCTACCCTGCAGAACGCCGGCGCAGTACCTCTCCGCATCAGGGTCGAAGGGGTGTATGGGGTAGGGAACCTGGATCATGAACATCCCCTGCACGCCTTCGCCCGCTGCCAGGCGGAGGCCTTGTACCGCCCTCGTTTCGTCGTCCTTCGATTGACGCAAAAAGAGAACATAAACCAAGGGTCCGCGATCGGGAAACCCCCAATCATTTCCTGCGGGTAGAGCCCAAAAAAACGAACGGTCAAACCCTGACGGCGCGCAGAGAACCCTCCCCCCCGGCACGCCGAAGGTGAGAACGTCGCCGGCATGATGCGAACCTTTCCAACTGCGTATGATCCTGGCCTCGTAGTACATGGCCGTGCTTTCGCCGGAGGGAGACAACACGGTGGCATGGTCGAGGACTCCCGCCAGAATGACCTCATCGCTCTTCTCTGTCAGGGCGCCCAGGTTTTGGACGAGAGTGTTCGGATCAATTGCGAGGCGCTGGACTATGCTATGTCGCGGGCTCTCCCTGGTGCGCTGGCATGGGGCACTCGCAAAGATCGTCTCCCGTGGCTGTCGGGCCCTGATATCGCTCAGGCGCAGCTCGTGGGTAGCATCCTGTGGCTGCGCGGTTACGAGCGCTGCTCCGGCAAGGAGCAACGCGCCAGTCAGGTTCCGCATGATCGTCTTCATACATCCTCCCTGGGTCCGCCGCTATCATCACCGTCGTACTCGCCCGTACTATTCTGCCCTAAGGATTGGAGCCGCAAACTGCTCGCCTTGGAGTCTGCTCAATGCGCTGTTACAGCACACTGAGGCGAGATATCTGTGTTGTAGTTGTCGTCGCCCTCATACTGTGCGGTTACCGTGTAACTACCTGCCGCTAGCGTGACTGAGAAAATCGCGGTGGACGCAACTCCAGAACCGAACGGGGTCAGTGTGACCGGGCCGAACGGAATTGCACTTCCAGAGTATGGGGTGGCAACTAGGAGAACTTGTCCCGTTGGCTCCGCCGCTCCGGACGCAGTTGGGCTGTTTAACCACGCGACGTTGACTTTGAAAGATGCGGGTTGTCCCGCAGTCACACTTGATGGGCAGCTTGAGAATGTCGATTCGCTCGCTGCCTTCTGTATGGCTAAGCCATTCCGGCCAGTAGTGTCATCGTAAGTGGCATCACCGAAATAGTCCGCGTAAACATCGTAGGCGCCAACTGCTATGAGCGGACCTCCGCCGAGAGTTGCCAACGGCCAGGATGCCACACCGTTCTCCAGGGGGATATCGCTACTATCCGGTACCCCCTCCGGTTCCATCGAGAAGATGACGGTTCCGGTGGGAACTGGGCCGTTGTTGGGCGAGGAGACCGTTGCACTTATATCTGGGACTTGCCCATAGGGGATGCTTCCCCCGGTGTTAACGAAGACGTTCGGTGTGGATTTCACATTCACTGAACCCCCGCCCTCGAAGGCCTGATCGGGGCAGACCGGCTCGGGTTGGTAGCATTCCATGACGCCTGGCGGTGCGGACATTTCGGCGAGGAGTGTTGTCGAACCCGGGGCCTGGCCGCCGCTGACCAGACCGCTTCCATTGACGGTCGCAACCGTGTGGTTTTGCGTGCTCCAGGTTCCAGCGCCAAGGTGTTATGGGCCTCCCGAACTGGTGGTGTAG
>JBATYG010000819.1:0-3402 GCA_049673945.1 Occallatibacter sp. | reverse complement strand
AAAAATGATCGGCGGTTCAGCATGATGAAACGACTTTGCAAGAACGTTTCTCTTCTCTTCTGTCTTGTTGCTCTGGGGCAGTCCGGCCTGGCGCAGGGCAACCCCTGGAATGGCTCGTGGAAGATGGACGCTTCCTCGCTCAAGTACGCAGGACCCACCTTCAGCGTGAAGACGGATGCGGGGGGGTATACGGTTACGCGTGAGGGAGCGGCAGGGCCCAGGACGGTGTGTGACGGTAAGCCGCATACCACTCCAAATGGAGCGGAGACGTGCACGAAGACGGCGACAGGCTACATGGCCAGCGTCAGTGAGAACGGCAAGGTAATCCTCAAGGCGGACGTATCGGTTTCGACGGATGGGAAAACGCGGACCGTCAAGGCGGAGCGCTTCCCTTCCGATGACAAGCCGTTTACGATAACGACGACTTCGAAAAGAGTGTCGGGAGGGCCAGGGATGGACGGGGTCTGGCGCGAGGTGAAGTTCGTCGAATCACGGGAAACTGGGGTTCTAACGATCAAGGTGACCGGAGATAGCGTGGCCTTCAAGGAGACGGACAACGACAAGCCTGTGCTCTGCAAACTGGACGGGACGCCAACGAAGGTGGAGGAGGATGGCACAACGATGTCGGTGAAGAGAGTGGATTCACACACACTGACCGTGACGTATGCCGGCAAGGATGGGAAGGCTCGGCGGCATAATACGTTCGTGCTGAGTCCGGACGGGAAGTCGATTACGGAGACGGATATGACGCCGGCTCCTTCGCCATCGAAGATGACGGTGATGTTTCACAAGTCGTAGGTGATCACGGTTGGAAATAACAGAAAGGCCCTCCGAGTGGAGGGCCTTTTGAAGGACTGGAGATGAGTGAAGCTCAGGCGACGGCGGGTGGTGCGGCGGCCTGCTGCTCTTCAGCTTCGAGCTTGTTGCCCATTTCGGCGGCGGCCTGTGCGAGCTGGCGGTGATGGATGGTGAAGAGAGCGAGCTCGAGGCGATCACTGACGCCGGTCTTGTCGTAGATGGAGCGCAGGTAATTTTTGATGACCTGCTCGGTGGTCTTGAGACGGAGTGCGATCTCGCGGTTTTTGCAGCCCTGAACGATGAGGGCGACGATGCGCATTTCCTTGGGGGTAAGCCGGTCACGAACGCGGGCGCCGACGAGATCTTCCTCGGGCGACTCGGGCATCATGAGCTGCGGGGGCGTCCAGGTATCGCCGGCGGCGACGCGGCGGACGCACTCGACGAGGGCGGGGCCGGTTACGTTGCGGAAAACGACTCCGCGAAAGCCCTGCTGGAGGAAAGCGCTGGCGCTCTCGTTGTTCTCGGCGATGACGATGCCGCGGCTGGAGGTGGACTCGAGAAGAGACCTGAGCTTGGGCATGTCTGGCCGCAGGGAAGCGGCGACCACGACGATCGAACCTGGAAACGTAGCGATGGCGTGCATCATCCGGTCAAGATCAGTGCACTGCGCGATGATGCGCAGATCCTCGTCCATGGCCAGGACCTTAGCGGTCCCGGCGCGGAAGATAGCCTGAGAGTCGGCAAGAATCACCTTATTCATGTCATGCGCCCCATCTGATGCGGGAAGGAGCAAGGGGGGACAGAGACGCTCGACCTCCGCCCTGACCTTTCCCGGTTGAACGACAAGTTGCCAAAACTGCCGGGTTCCAAACGGCCGCAGCCGAAGGAATCAGACATTATCGTGATCATCGACGCAAGGAGGGGGTACCTAACAAGTTGATCTCCTCTGGTCGCGTGTCACCCGTCCCAAAAGTCATGTTACCTTCCAACAAGCTTACAGCCCAAATCGGCTTCCGTCACGTAAATCCCACAGATAGATGGCCCACGTATTTACTTACTAGGCTCACCCTGGTCTGGTACTTTAGTGCTGGCCAAGTGGCCTAGACTAAGGATATGGCGAGACCGATTTTGTTTGCGGTGGATGACGACGTAAGTGTTCTGGAAGCAGTGGTTCAGGACCTGCGGCGGCAGTATGGATCAGAATTTCGCGTCATGCGGGCGGCCAGCGGCCAGGCGGCACTGGACACGCTGGCACAACTGAAAACACGGCAGGACCCGGTGGCTCTGATTGTGAGCGACCAGCGAATGCCGGGCATGACGGGTGTGGATTTCCTGGAACGGGCGCGGGGGCTGTACCCCGACGCCCGACGGGTACTGCTGACGGCCTATGCGGACACGGAAGCTGCGATCCGGGCGATCAATACGGCGCGGATTCACTACTACCTGAACAAGCCGTGGGATCCGCCCGAGGAAAAGCTGTACCCGGTTCTGAACGATCTGCTGGATGACTGGCGGGCGGGCTTCCGGGCTCCGTTTGAAGGGCTGCGGGTGGTGGGCAACCGCTGGTCGCTGGATGACTACCGGATTCGCACCTTCCTCTCGCGCAATTATGTGCCCTATCGCTGGCTGGATGTGGGGGGAGAGAACGAAGAGGCGGTGAAGCTGCTGGAAGAGCGGCAACTGAAGCCGGAAGATCTGCCTGCGGTTCTGTTCCCTGACGGGAGCGTGCTGAAACATGCCGAGCCCGACCAGCTTGCGGCGCGGGTGGGCCTGCGGACGCAGGCGGCGCAGGAGTTCTATGACATGGTGGTGGTGGGCGCGGGGCCGGCAGGGCTGGCCGCGGCGGTCTACGGGTCGAGCGAAGGGCTCAAGACGCTGGTGATCGAGCCGGAGGCTCCCGGCGGGCAGGCGGGATCGAGCTCGCGGATCGAGAACTATCTTGGCTTTCCTTCGGGCGTCTCGGGCGAGGAGCTGGGCAGGCGTGCGCATACGCAGGCGACCCGGTTTGGCGCAGAATTTCTGACCCAGCGGGCGTCAGGACTGCGGATCGACGGACAATACCGGTTTATCAAGCTGGCGGATGGGCGCGAGGTGGCCACGCATGTGGTGCTGCTGGCGCCGGGGGTGCAGTACCGCAAGTTGGGGATTCCGGGGGCGGATGGACTGACGGGATGCGGGGTTTACTACGGGGCAGCGCTGGTGGAGGCGGCCTCGTGCAAGGGTGAGTCTGTCTACGTCGTCGGGGGGGCCAACTCCGCCGGACAGGCTGCTCTGCACTTTGCCAAGTTCGCCTGTAAGGTGACGATGCTGGTGCGGCGGGAAGGGCTTACGGCCACCATGTCGAAATACTTAATCGATGAGATCGAACGCACATCGAATATTGAGGTGGAGACGGGGACACAAGTCGTAGGCGCGGAAGGCAACGGGCACCTGGAGGCGCTTGTTCTGAAGGGCGCCAAGGGCGAGTTGCGTGTGCCGGCGACGTCGCTGTTTGTGTTTATCGGCGCCGAGCCGATGGTGAACTGGCTGCCGCCTTCGATCCTGCGTGACGATAAGGGTTTTGTGCTGGCCGGTCCTGACCTTCGTCATGAAGGAAAGATGCCG
>JBATYG010000818.1:0-4382 GCA_049673945.1 Occallatibacter sp. | reverse complement strand
TCAAAAGCAGGCTGGCCGGCTTCTAGCCCCCGCAAGGGCTCTTCTGGCTCCGAGATTGCTCCACGTGGAGCAATCTCGGAGCCAGAAGAGCCCTTGCGGGGGCTAGAAGCCGGCCAGCCTGCTTTTGAGGTCTTTTCGGCACGAATTGAAGTCGCGCCCTCGCACAGACCATTCGTCAGCAGCCCCACAGCATCCATGAAATCCCTGATTGTTCCACGTGGAGCATTTCGAAGACGGCTGAGCCCTCGCAGAGACCAAGTACGACTCCCGTCCTTGACCTCTGACCTCCGATCCTGGCTCTCCGGCCCCTGGTTTTTTTCTTCTTTAAACAGCATTTTGGCCTCTGATATCTGCCTCCTTTTCCACCGGCGCCCGTTTTTCAGCGCAAAGAACGCAGCCGAAGGGTGTATGCCTCAAACCCTTGAGCTGCAAATGCTTGGCCGGTGCGCGCCGACACCGTAGCAAACGCTTTCCACAAATTTGCTGCGTTCTCCACAGTTGGATTCTCTGCACGAAAGGGGCTAACTCTTTTACTCTGGATGGCCATGGGGCAAATTCTGGGCGTTGTGAATCAGAAGGGCGGGGTGGGCAAAACCACCACGGCCATCAACCTGGCGGCCTGCCTGGCATTGGAAGGCCTGAAGATCCTGCTGGTCGACTGCGACCCGCAGGCCAACGCCACCTCGGGACTGGGCATACCGCGGGACGATAACCGCAACTCCATCTATGACGTGCTGACAGGCCACGTGCCCGCCGAGCAGGTCATCCTCACCACCGATGTCGAGAACCTCTGGCTCCTGCCGGGATCGAAGAATCTGATCGGCGTCAATGTCGAGCTGGCCACGGCAGATGGCAGACAAGCCGTTTTGCGTCAAGCACTTACGCCGATTAAAGACCGTTATGACCTGGTCATTCTGGACTGTCCGCCGGCCCTCGATCTGCTGACGTTAAACGTTCTCGTCGCGGCTCAGTCGCTCATCGTGCCCATGCAGGCCGAATACTTTGCCCTCGAAGGAATCTCCGAGCTGGTTTCAACCCTCGACCGGGTGCGCGCCGTCTTCAATCGCGAAATCACAATCGAGGGTGTGCTGCTGACGATGTATGACGATCGCACCAACCTCGCTCAGCAGGTGACCGAGACGCTGCGCGAGTTTTTCAAGGAGCGGCTCTTCAAAACCGTCATCCCGCGCAACGTGCGCCTGGCCGAGGCGCCAAGCCATGGCAAGCCGGTGGCCGTCTACGACCCGCGATCGCGCGGAGCCGAGGCCTACATCGAGCTGACGAAGGAATATCTTGAGCGCCACAAGATCGAGAGCCCGAAGGAGCGGGAGCGCAGGGAGGCTGCGGCCAACCGGCCCAAGCCTGAGGTGAAGTTCTGGCCGTATCACTGAGAGTGGCTTTCACGCCGGGCGCGTCGGGCCGGTCCCGGCTCGTCGGACCCAGATATTAGAGGAAAGACCCGGCCAACCCGCCGGGACACAGAGGTAAAAAGCAGAGATGACAACTGTCGCAACCGATTCGAAACGCCGGGCCCTGGGCAAGGGGCTCGACAGCCTGCTGCCGCGCGTGTCGCTGCCGCCCGTCGAGGCACCTGCCCCCGCCGTCTCAGCACCGAGCGAGGCCGGCAAGCCGCTCGAGGTCGAGCTCGACCGCATCGACCTCAATCCTTATCAGACGCGTTCGTATTTTGATGAGCAGAAGCTCAACGAGCTGGCGGCGTCGATTCTGGCCAACGGCATCCTGATGCCGATTCTGGTAAGGCCACTGCCGGAGGGCCGCTTCCTGCTGATCGCCGGCGAGCGCCGGCTGCGCGCTGCGAAGATCCTGGGCAAAAAGACGATCCCGGTGTTGATCCGCCAGGTGTCGAACGAGCAGGCGATGGAGATCACCATCGTTGAGAATCTGCAGCGCGAAAATTTGAACGCGATCGAGCAGGCGAAGGCCTTCGAGCGGCTGGGCGCCGAGTTTCAACTCACGCAGGAGCAGATCGCCGACCGCACCGGCAAGGAGCGCGCGACCGTCGGCAATTCCATTCGCCTGTTGAAGCTGCCGGATTCGGTGCAAGCGCAGGTGGCCACGGGCGAGCTGACCGCCGGGCACGCCAAGGCGCTGCTGGGCCTGAATCACCATCCTGATATCGAGCGCGTGGCGCAGAAGGTGGTAGCGCAGGGGCTCAACGTGCGCGACACCGAGATACTGGTGCAGGCAATGCTTTATCCCGAGCGCGAGAAGCGCGAGGCCAAGCCAGAGGCGGAGATGGATCCGAATGTGCGCGAGGTGGCCGAGCGGCTGCAGCGGGCGCTGGGCCTCAAGGTGCGCATCGAGGATAAAAAGGGCCGTGGCCGCGTGATCAGCGAGTACTCGACGATCGCCGACTTCGACATTCTGCTCGTAGGCCTGACGGGCGAGTAGAAAAGCAGTTCACAGTTCGTAGTTCGTAGTTCACAGTCGTCAGGGGATGGGCAAAGCTCCCCGAGACCTGCGCCGGCCGCCTAACCAGACTGGCGAGTCCGGAAAGCGGGTGGTGGCGGGCCGATGTTGAGGTCGTTACGAATTTTCAGACCATTCACGAACGCGCCGATCACTCGCAGTCGATCACTCGGCATACGTGATTGTCTGGAACAAGGTCACCCATCGGAAAGGGAAACAATGTTCCTTGGTGCCGTCCCTCGCCTGGGATATAGCTCCCGATATTGCACGTGGCAGGATTAGCAAAGCAAGGAGTGTCATCTTCGCCTCCTTTGGCCTCGCAACTCTACCTTTTGAGGAACAACAAATGAGAAGATGCGCTACTGAGTCGCCACTGCGATCGCGCTGGCGTAAGAATATGCCTTGCCGCTCGGCATGGGCAAAAGCGTACCCGCGCCCCCATTTACCCAGTATGCGGCGGTCTGGCCCGCAGATCCCACCATATACACATCGCTGCCGGAGAAGCCGATCCCGACGGCAAAAGAAGTGGCGGGAGAGCCTATCGTGTTAGTGGGCAGGGGCAACGACGTGGCCGTGCCGTTCAGCCAGTATGCGGCTGTGGAGTTGCCCGTCGCGCCGCTCACCCCACTTCCCGCCACGTACACATCGTTGCCCAAGACCGCAGTCGCTCCCGCTCCATAACTTTGTGGCGTGTCGTTAGGAGGTATGGGCAGCGTCGTAACCGCCCCACCATTCACCCAAGTTATTGCGGTGTCGTTGCCCCCGTCAGGGCTCGTGGTTCCCGACACATACACATTACCGCCCGATACCGCGATCCCTCCGGCCCAATAATCGCCCACCAAGCCGCTGGGCGCGGGCAACAGCGTGGCCGCGCCGTTCACCCAGAGTACGGCGCTTTCGTCGCTATCAGTGTTCCACGCAATTCCCGTCACGTAGACATCGCTTCCCGAGACCGCGATGGTGCCGGCGCTAGAATATGCCATGCCGCTGGGCGGGACCAACGTCGTGGCCGTGCCGTTCACCCAGAGTACCGCGGTGCCGCTGCCCGCAGTGTTCTGCTCAAATCCCGTCACATATACATTGCCGCCCGAAACCGCGATCGGGCCGGCTTCGGAGATTGTCATGCCGCTGGGCAAGATCGTGGCCGCGTCGTTCACCCAAAGCACGGCGACTTGGCTGGTGCTGTTCGACGCAGATCCCGCCACGTACACATCACTACCCGATACCGCGATCGCGTTGGCTTGCGAGCTTGTCATGCCGCTGGGCAGCGATAGAGCTGTCGCGGTGGCAGTCGGGCTGCCGGAAGTAAGCTTCCATACCTCTGCTACATCATTCGCTGCGGTAGGCGGGGAGGATACCGCATACCCGGCGATGTAAATGGTTGTGTTTGGGCTGATGGCCGCGTTGACCGTGAAGCTCTGCGCGACCTGCGCCGCCGCCGCATAGGTGCTGTTGCCGGATTGGCTTGCGTTTATGGTGCAGGTTCCGGAAGTTCCAAATGTGGCCGTCGTCCCGGAGACTGTGCAGACGTCGGGAGTCGCCGAGGTAAGGGCGACCGCGGCGTCGGAGCTAGCTTCCGCCGAAAGCGTCAGCGACACGCCCACTGTCTGTGTGCCGGGATTGGCGAATGTAATGGCCTGCGTGGTATGACCGATGCTGTTACCGCCACCGCAGCCGCCGACAAGCAAGGCCAGCGACGGAATCGACAGAAGAGAGAGCAGCTTGAAATGCCTCATGTAGAACCTCTCATTGTCCGTGCGCGCCTGCGTCTGTTGCGCGGTTGTTGGCGCGGCGATGCTCGTCTGTAGATTTTGATCCGGACCAAACATTATCACACTCTTGCCGGAAAAGGATGTGGCAGCGAATCGCTCATTGGCAGCTCTTAGCTGAAGAGCTTTTTCGCCAAAACCCGCGAAAAATGCGGGCCGCGAGGTTGTTACCGCCTACTCTGA
>JBATYG010000817.1:0-4711 GCA_049673945.1 Occallatibacter sp. | reverse complement strand
CGTTATTTCCATCACCGACGGCCAGATCTTCCTCGAGACCGACCTCTTCAACTCCGGTCAGCGTCCCGCTGTCAACGTCGGACTCTCGGTTTCGCGCGTAGGCTTCTCGGCTGCCATCAAGGCCGTCAAGCAGGTCGGTTCCACGCTCAAGCTCGATCTCGCGCAGTACCGCGAGCTCGCCGCCTTCGCGCAGTTTGGCTCCGACCTCGATCCGCTTACTCAGAAGCAGCTCAACCGGGGCCAGCGCCTCAGCGAGCTGCTCAAGCAGCCGCAGTTCCACCCGCTCACCTGGCAGCAGCAGGCCATCATCCTCTTCGCCGGCACCCAGGGCTATCTCGACGATCTGCAGATCGCCGACATCCGGCCCTTCGAAGACGGCCTTCACAAGTACTTCGCCGTTGCGCAGTCTGCCTTCATGGACGAGCTGACAAAGAAGAAGGCGATCGACGACGATCTGCGCAGCCGCCTCCACGCCGCCATCAAGGAATTCAAAGCAGGCTTCGTGGCGGAGAAATCAGCCGCCGTAACGGCATAGAAAAGGGATCAGAAGTCAGGGATCAGGGGTCGGCATGGCGGTGAGATCATTTCGGGATCTGGTTGTATGGAAGAAGTCGATCCAGATGGCTGTTACCGTGTATCGGTTGACCCAGGGATTCCCGAAGGAAGAGTTGTACGGATTGACGAGCCAGATGAGACGTGCGGCTGTATCAATCCCAAGCAATATCGCAGAAGGACACGGCAGGCTGGGTAGCAACGAGTATCGACAGTTTCTCGGAGTAGCTCGCGGTTCGAACTTCGAATTGCAGACGCAAATCGAAATCGCACGGGCACTCGGCAAAGGCGACTCCAAGCTGTTGGATGAAGCGGAAGACTTATCGCACGAAGTTGGAAAGATGATTTTTGGAGTGTTGGAAGCGATCAAGGATAAGGGCTCGTCTCACTGACCCCTGACCCCTGATCCCTAACCCCTGGAAGAACTATGGCAAACGTCCTCGATCTACGGCGGCGCATCCGCAGCGTAAAGAACACGCGCCAGATCACCAAGGCCATGAAGATGGTGGCCGCGGCCAAGCTGCGCCGCGCGCAGGAGCGCGCCCTCGCGGCCCGCCCCTACGCCAGCATGATCGCCAGCGTGCTCGATTCGCTCATCCGGCGCATCGAGATCTTCGATCCCCAGACCGGCAACCTGCGCCATCCCCTCTTCATCACCCGGCCCGAGGAGCGGGTCCTGCTGGTGGTCATCAGCGGCGATAAGGGCTTCGCCGGCGCCTTCAACGCCAACATCCTCAAGACCGCCTATCAGTTCATCAACGGCAACAGCGACAAGCAGATCGACATCGAAGCCGTCGGCCGCAAGGGCCGCGACCAGATGCGCCGCCGCTATCCCGTCGCCGCCTACAGCGAACACGCCGACGAAGCCGGCCACACCCACAAGGTGCGTGAGCGCAGGGCATCCGTCGAAGTAGTCGGCGACCATCCCGGCATGCTCGAGAAGCTCGACTCGGCCCGTGTCTTCGAGCTTGCGCGCAGCATCATCGCCCGCTATGTGCACGAAGAGATCGATTCGGCATACATCGTCTACAACGAGTTCAAGTCCGTCATCGCGCAGCGCCTCGTCGTCGAGCAGTTACTGCCCCTCATCAAGGTCGGCGATCAGAAAATCGCCGGCGCCGTCGAGCCCACGACGGAAGAGCGTGCCCGCGCGGCCGAGGCTGCTCGCACCGCAGGCATCGAGATCGAAGAGGCGGATACCCGCGAGGCCGACGAAGAAGCAAAGAAATTCGGCACCGCGGAAGTGGACTACATCTACGAGCAGCCGGCCGAGGAGCTCTTCGCCGGGCTCATTCCGCAATATGTCTCCTCCGTCCTCTTTCACGCCATGGCAGAGTCGGTAGCCGCCGAGCAGGCAGCCCGCATGACGGCGATGGATTCGGCAACAAACAACGCCTCGGATATGATCGATGGCCTCACGCTGACCATGAACCGCGTGCGCCAGGCGGCCATCACCAAGGAAATCATTGAGATTGTTTCCGGCGCTGCGGCGCTCTAACGCAAAGGCAGGCTTTATGGCAGAGAACATCGGCAAGGTAATCCAGATCTCCGGTCCCGCGGTAGACGTGCAGTTCGAAGAAAAAACGATGCCGCCCATCTATCAGGCGCTTCGCGTCACCAGTGACGGCTTCAACGTGCCCACGCCCATCAACGTCATCCTTGAGGTGCAGCAGCACCTCGGCGAAGGCCGCGTGCGCACCGTCGCCATGGAAGCCACAGACGGCATGGTCCGCGGTATGAAGGCCATCGATCTCGGCGGCCCCATCCGCGTTCCCGTCGGAAAAGAGACGCTCGGCCGCATCATCAATGTCATCGGCCAGCCCATCGACGAGCTCGGCCCCGTCGGCGAGCACGACCGCAAGCCCATCCATCGCCCTGCGCCGCTCTTTGACGAGCAGTCCACCCGCGAAGAGATGTTCGAGACCGGCATCAAGGTCATCGACCTTATTCAGCCCTTCCTTAAAGGCGGCAAGATCGGCCTCTTCGGCGGCGCCGGTGTCGGTAAAACCGTCGTCATCATGGAGCTCATCAACAACGTTGCCAAGAATCACGGCGGCTTTTCGGTCTTCGCCGGCGTCGGCGAGCGTACCCGCGAGGGCAATGACCTCTGGCTCGAAATGAGCGAGTCCGGCGTCATCAAGCCCGGCAAGTGGGAAGAGTCCAAGTGCGCCCTCGTCTACGGCCAAATGACCGAGCCCCCCGGCGCGCGTCTCCGCGTCGCCCTCACCGCTCTCACCGTCGCAGAGCACTTCCGCGACGAAGAGGGTGCCGACACGCTGCTCTTCATCGACAATATCTTCCGCTTCACTCAGGCCGGCTCCGAGGTTTCTACCCTCCTCGGCCGCATGCCCTCCGCCGTCGGCTACCAGCCCAACCTCGCCACGGAAATGGGCGAGTTGCAGGAGCGCATCACCTCCACCACGAAGGGCTCGGTCACCAGCGTGCAGGCCGTCTACGTGCCCGCCGACGACCTCACCGACCCTGCGCCTGCCACCACCTTCGCCCACCTCGACGCGACCACCGTGCTCAGCCGTCCGCTCTCCGAGCTCGGCATCTACCCGGCCGTCGATCCCCTCGGCTCCAACTCGCGCATTCTCACCGCGCGCGTTGTCGGCCAGGAGCACTACGATGTCGCGCAGGGTGTGAAGCGCATTCTGCAGCGCTACAAGGACCTGCAGGACATCATCGCCATCCTTGGCATCGACGAGCTCTCTGAAGAAGACAAGCTCACCGTTTCCCGCGCCCGCAAGGTGCAGAAGTTTCTTTCGCAGCCCTTTCACGTTGCCGAGCAGTTCACCGGCATCCCGGGCCGCTACGTCAAAATCGCAGACACCGTGCGCAGCTTCAAGGGCATCATCGAAGGCAAATACGACGACGTGCCCGAGCAGGCCTTCTACATGAAGGGCGCAATCGAAGAAGTGCTCGAAACCGCCTAAAAGCTCAAGGCATCGGTGTAAAAGGCAGCTTCTAGCCGCCAGCCTCTAGCTTCAGCTAGCGGCTGGCGGCTAGAAGCAGGAAGCTGAAAGGTTCTCTTATGGCTGACGCAACCAATCAACTTCGCGTACGGCTCGTGACGCCCGAGCGCATCATCGTCGAGTGCCTGGCGACCTCCGTCGATCTGCCTTCGAAGTCCGGCTACTTCGAAGCGCTCTATGGCCACGCCCCCACGGTGGCCGAGCTCGGCGCGGGCGACGTCATACTCCACGGCGACGGCTGCGAGGGCCAGACCTTCAATGTCTCCTGGGGATTCGTCGAGGTGCTCCCCGACCGCGTCACCATTCTTGCCAACGACGCGCTCAAGCCCGACGAGATCAATGTGCCCCGCGCCGAAGAACAACTCGCGCGCGGCCACGAGGAATGGAAGGAAGCCGGCGACAGCGAAGAAGCCTACACCGAGGCCCTGCACGTCATCGCCGAAGCCGAAGCCAAGATCAACTCCGCCAAAGGCGCCGCTAAACACTGAGCACCGTTTCGATCCGAACCAAAGCTCTGCTTTCGCGAGCAGGGCTTTTCTGTCGCCACTTCACCTCGGATCCGCTCCGGTTGGAAACTTCTGCGCAAAATCAACCAGAATCACCGGCGGACTCCCTTTGAACATCGTCCGCTCCGGTGGAACGCCCGGCACCGGAAGCACCAGCAGCAATGCACAGATCACTGCAGGGGCGCCCTCCACGCGCTGTGCAAATGCATCAAGCGGCCTCCGCACGCGCGCTTCGCCCATCCGCGTGATTCTGTTTCGTAGAAAACCCGGCAGCACATCGAAAACAGCCCCGCGCAGAGTTCCACTCATCATTACGCAAAGCTGCTGCCCCATCACCATGAAGAGATAGCGTCCCCAATCCCACCCCAGCACAAAGATCGGCAGTGCGAGCAGCAAAGGGAGCACGAGCACCGCGAGCCGATGATCGAGACGGGCGTCCGGCGCAACTCTGCCGATCGACACCAGCAGCAGTGCCGCCACAGACACGAAGATCGCCAAAAAGATTGGAGCCCGTCGCGCTGCTTTCAGGGTTAACGTCACGGCATCGCGCATTGACCAGCTCAGCGCGTCTACCGCTGGCGGAAACTGCGGCCCTGCCACGCACACCGTAGGGACTGATTCCGCATGCCAGCTCCCACAGATTGCTCTCGACGTTTGCGCGTCGCCATGCCAATGCAC
>JBATYG010000816.1:0-2019 GCA_049673945.1 Occallatibacter sp. | reverse complement strand
TGAGGTGTCGTTGCGCCACAAGGTGATCCGCGAAGAAGTTCTGGAGCAGCGGTCCGACGAGAGGAGGCGTTGTCACGGTTTCGATCCTCCTTCTGCGGGCTGAGCCTCGAAGAGTTCGCCAGCGGCCTGGAGCAGTTCGGGAGTGTTGCTCAGATACCAGTAGGTGTTTTCGGGTCCCAGGTGGCCGAGGTACACAGCCAGGTGCGGTAGCAGTTCCTGCACATTCCTTCTCTGGCGATACCAAAGCGTGAGCCTCCTCACTGCGAACGTGTGTCGGAAAGAATGCAGCGATGGTCCCCGCTGGCCGGGTATACGGCGGATGCCAGCACGGTTGAGCAGCCGGAGAAACATCATTCGCTGGGAGTGGTAGCCTAGATACTTCCCGCTTCGATTCGTGAAGAACGCCTCCGCCTGATGGCCACGCAACGCCTTCGACCTCGCAATGAGGTACTTGCGGAGTTGCTCGGCCGTTGAAGGGTGAAGGACGACGTTACGCGATTTACCGAATTTACTTTCGTGAATGAGCAAATGCGGCGGAGTCGTGCCCAGCTTCGCATCTTCGATCTTCAGCGCCAGAGCTTCACCGATGCGTAGCCCCGTACTCGCCAGCAACCCGATCAGGGTGTGGATCGTTAGAGGCCGAAAGGAATCGAACAGCCGGAGCTTCCAGGCTGCATTCATTAAGCGAACAATATCGCGCTCGGAGTACAGATGCGGCGCGCGCCGGCGGCACAGAGGCCGAAAGATGCTCTCCGGTATCTCCGTGCCGGGCTCGAAGGTGCGCACCTGTCGCAGGAAAGCGCGCGCCATGTAGAAGCGATGCTGGTCGCGATAAGGATGCTGGCCGTCCGCGCCGAGAGCTACCCAGTCCAACACTAGGGCGGCCCCCATCGGCCAGGGGCATCCCCGTTCATGCCAGAAAGCAAGGAAACTCCTGAGCAGCTTCTCTCGGTACCGGAGACTCCGGCGATCCTGATCGCTGTGCGGACTGGCCTTGGCCACTGTGCGCCGCAAAGCAAGAAACTCCTCGGCGTAGGCGGACAGATCGGAGAACGTCATCGTGCGCCTCCCGGCCAAGGGAGGGCAACCTGGGCTAGCGTCGCCAAATCGAGCTTGGCGTAGATCAACGTGGTCGTGATCGACTTATGCCCGAGCATATCGGCGACCTCTTTGAATGACGCTCCCTGCTTGATCATCTTCGTCGCCGCTGTGTGGCGCAGCGAGTGAACGCCACGGTCCGTGATGCCAGCGCAGTCAAACAGGTAGCGCATGCAGTTCCTTACGTAATACTGATATCGGCCTTCGGTGACGGGAGGCTTCCGAGTGGGATCGAAGATCCGCGCGAGGGGTGCCCGCCTGGTCCGCAAATAGGCTACAAGAGCCTCGCCCACATCGCGGGGAAGAGGAAGGATGCGGTCACGACAGGTCTTCGCGCTGTGGATCGTGAGCATCCCGTTTTTCCAGTTGATATCGCCAGGAATCAGACTGACAACCTCTTCCGTGCGCAATCCGAGACGCAGGAACAACAGCAGCAGTGCGCGGTCACGCAGGTTGCGGGGCTTTCTTCCTTCACTCGCCTTCCAAAGCGCCTGCACCTGCTCCTGAGAAAGCCCGCGCGGTAGGTGAGCATGCTGTCGGTTGGCAATCGAGGGGAGCGCCGTGTCCCATCCTTTCGGAACATGGCTTTCATCAGCCAGGATCGCTGAGTCTCGCGACTGTGCAAGCGTGCAAACTCCTGCGTCAGAAACTGTACGAAATCATGGAAGCAGAGTTCGCTCCAGATGATGCGCCCGGTGGGAAACCGCAAGGCGAGAACTCTGTGGACCACATGGTGATGAAGCCTGCGAGTCGAAGGTGACAGACCTCGCATATGGAGCAGATGAGAATCGTACTGCGACTCAAAATCCGATAGTTCTACAGTCAAATCTTGCACGGCTCTTCTCCTTCCGGCTGGTTGCCGGTCGGAGAAGTCTGCCCAACTATGTTAAGTGCCACAACGCGCGCAGGCAGTGTTCCTGT
>JBATYG010000815.1:0-1726 GCA_049673945.1 Occallatibacter sp. | reverse complement strand
GTAAACCGGCGCCTTCGGCTCTTCAAACGTGCCCGGCAGGCTGATGCCGAGGTTGGCGTGCTTTGACTCGCCGGGGCCATTCACCACGCAGCCCATCACCGCGAGTTTCAACTCTTCCACGCCGGGATACTTCTTACGCCATTCCGGCATCGAGGTGCGCAGGTAGCTCTGGATTTGCTCGGCCAGCTCCTGGAAGTAGGTGCTCGTCGTGCGTCCACAGCCGGGGCAGCTTGTCACCTGCGGCATAAAGCTGCGAATCGAGAGCGACTGCAGAATCTGCTGCGCCGCCAATACCTCTTCGGTGCGGTCGCCGCCGGGTTTCGGCGTCAGGCTTACGCGAATCGTGTCGCCGATGCCGGCCAGCAACAGGGGAGCGAGGCCGGCAGTTGAAGCAATCAATCCCTTCGATCCCATCCCCGCTTCCGTCAGCCCGAGGTGCAGGGGATAGTCGCAGCGTGCAGCAAGATTCGTATAGACATCGATCAGGTCACGCACGCCGCTTACCTTCGCCGACAGAATGATCATGTCGTGCCCCAGCCCGTAGCGTTCGGCGGCCTTCGCCGAATCGAGCGCGCTCACCACCATCGCTTCCATCATCACGTCGCGCGCCGGCAGCGGATCGGGCCGCTTGTTGTTCGAATCCATCATGCGCGTCAACAGCGCCTGGTCCAGCGAGCCCCAGTTCACGCCGATGCGCACCGGCTTCTGGTTCTCGACCGCGCACTCAATCATGATGCGGAAGTTGTCATCGTCCTTGCGGCCGATCGAAACATTGCCGGGATTGATGCGATACTTTGCCAGAGCCTTTGCCGCGGCAGGGTACTTCTTCAGCAGCAGATGGCCGTTGTAGTGAAAATCGCCGACGATCGGCGCCCGGATTCCCCGCCTGTCGAGGCCTTCCACGATGTGCGGCACCGCTGCCGCGGCCTCCTCGTTGTTCACAGTCACACGCACGATCTCTGAGCCGGCCAGCGCCAGGGCGGCCACCTGCTCGATCGTCCCGGCCACATCGGCCGTGTCCGTGTTTGTCATAGACTGCACAACTACAGGAACATCCCAGCCCACGCGAACCTGGCCGATTCGCACCGTTCCTGTCTTCCTGCGCTGAATTTCCGGCATGCTGACCTCTCGTATCAGTTTACCCGCTTCGTCCACTTTCGGCCCAAGCCTATCGCTTTAAGCAACTTCCGGGTAACCATTCTGATCAGCCGGGTCCGCGTCGCAACGTTCGTCTTGGAAATAGCCGGACGGGTACAATAGTCGGTATGGGTTTTCGTTCTTTCCGCCGATTCGCTCTTGCCGTTTTTGTCTTCTCGCTCGTGGTGAGCCTGTCGCTTTTTGCGCAGGAGACACGCCGCGGGCGCAAGTACAAGGCGCCGCCGCCCACATCCCGCGTCGACGTCACAATTCTTCGTCGCGACGACGGCAAACCGATCGAGAATGCGGCCGTCGTCTTCCAGCTCATTGGCGACAAGGGCAACATGGAGCTGAAGACCAACGAAGACGGAAAGACGATGATCGACGTGCTGCCCACAGGCTCCAAGGTTCTCGTGCAGGTCATTGCCAAGGGATTCAGGACCTTCGGCGGCGAGTACACTCTCGACAAGCCGGAAATGTCGATCGAGGTCAAACTCAGAAGGCCCGGCCAGCAATATTCGATTTACGAGGAACATCCGCAGGCGGCAACTTCCGCCCAGCCCGCTGAGCCAGGCAAGAGCCCTGGCAA
>JBATYG010000814.1:0-5194 GCA_049673945.1 Occallatibacter sp. | reverse complement strand
AAGGAGCGGGTGACGGTGTTTCTGACCACGCACTACATGGACGAGGCGGATCGCGTGGCGCACCGGGTTGCCGTAATCGATCACGGCAGGATTGTGGCACAAGGGACGCCGGCTGAGATCAAGGCGGCAACGAATGCGGAGAGCCTGGAAGAAGCGTTTCTTGCATTGACGGGCTCGACGATTCGCGACGAGAGCGCAGGAGCTGCGGACCATATGCGGCAGTTTGCAAAGATGTGGAGCGGAGGAAGACGATGAGCGCGATTTATATTCTCTGGCTGCGGGAACTGAAGAGGTACGTGCGCTCGCGGGCGCAGATTGCAGCTTCACTGGGCCAGCCGCTGCTGTACCTACTGGTGCTGGGCTTCGGCCTGGGGCCAGTCTTTGCGAAGGCAGGGAATGGAAGCTATCTGCAGTTTGTGGGCCCGGGCGTGATTGGCATGACGGTGCTATTCTCGTCTATCTTCTCGGGGATTGGGTTGCTGTGGGACCGGCAGTTCGGATTTCTGAAGGAGACGCTGGTGGCGCCGGTGCCGCGGTTGCAGATTATGATCGGGCGAACGCTGGGCGGCGCGACGGTAGCGGTGATCCAGGGTCTGCTGGTGACAGTGGTTTGCCTGTTTGCGGGATTCCGTCCGTTGCATTTCTTCTCGATGCCGCTGGCGATCGGCTTCATGATCGCGATTGCGATTGTGTTTGCGGCGGCGGGCGTGGCGATTGGCTCGGGGCTGCAGGACATGCAGGGCTTTCAACTGATCATGAACTTCCTGGTGATGCCCATCTTCTTTTTGTCGGGCGCGTTGTTTCCGCTGGTGGGTCTGCCGAAGCTGCTCGAGGTGATTACGCGGCTTGATCCGCTGTCGTACGGCATCGACGGGATGCGTGCTGTTTTGCTGGAGCAGTCGGCGTTTCATCCAGCGCTGGATATAGCAGTGCTGGCGGTGGTGGGGGTTGTGCTGCTGGTAATCGGCGCCTGGCGCTTCTCGAAGATCGAGATATAACGATGGCGCGGACACGCAGCAGTGAGGCCCATGACAAGGTGCTTCGAGCCGCACTCGATTTATTTATCGAGCGCGGCATCGAGGGCACGAGCATGGATGCGATTGCGCAAGCGTCGGGTGTGAGCAAGGCGACAATCTACAACCATTGGACAGACAAAGAAGCGCTGCTGATGGAAGTGATGGTGCTTATCAACGGCCTCGACCGTGGTGAGGAAGAGGTCGATACGGGCGATATCCGGAAGGACCTGACGGTGGTGCTGACGCGGAAGCCGCCGGGTGAGTTTGATGAGCAGCGCAACCGCTTGATGCCGGCGTTGATTGCGTACTCCGCTGTGCACCAGGAGTTTGGAAAGGCGTGGCGGCAGCGCGTGTTGGAACCGCCGCAGGAATATCTGCGGCAGATTCTGCGTCGCGGGATGAAGACCGGAGTTCTGCGGCAGGATTTCGATTTGGAAACAGGCGTGGCGCTGCTGTTTGGGCCGATGATGTACGCGCATATTTTGCAGCGGGATGGGAAGCCCGAGCGACCGGAATTCGGGAAAAATGTTGCAGAAGCATTCTGGCGTGCGCACAGCCAGATGCGCCGGGAGCGGATCAAGCAAACATTGGGAGAACCCGGCTCGGCGAAGAAGGACGCGCGCAAGGGCAAGAGGCGCAAAGATTGAGACGCCGAAGAGAAGCCCGGCACCCGCTCAGTGGGTATTGTGATAGCGCGCAGTGCAGGCGGCTTTCGGGGAAACTATACTGTTCGCGGCAAGGGGGCGAACCTTTCAGGATTCGCTAATCTGGTTGTGCGTAATTTGTCCCATTGAGCCCGGACCCGTAGAATCAGCTTTGTGCGACCGGAAGCGGCCGGAAGTTGGCCCGGCCGATGCGGCGCCAGGGTACCGATGAGCGAACAGGCGACAGGCAGTTCCCAGCAAGTGCAGGCAGTATCGCCTGCGTGGCGCAGGATTGAAAGGGCCCGTCATCCCCAACGGCCGTATCCCATGGACTTTATCGAGCGGATCTTCACGGATTTCAGCGAGATTCACGGGGACCGCGCCTTTGGCGACGATGAAGCGGTCGCCTGCGGCATGGCCCGGCTTGGTGCGGAAGAAGTGATGGTGATCGGCAACCGCAAGGGCGGCTCGACAAAGGAACGCGTGCGGCGCAACTTTGGCATGCCGAATCCCGAGGGGTACCGCAAGGCGCTCAGGGCGATGAAGATTGCCGAGAAGTTCGGGCGGCCGGTGATCAGCCTGATCGATCTTCCGGGTGCGTATCCGGGCTTGGGTGCCGAGGAGCGCGGCCAGGCGGAGGCGATTGCGCGGAATATCCGCGAGATGTCGCGGCTGCGCGTGCCCACGATCTCGGTGATCAGCGGGGAAGGCGGCTCGGGTGGCGCGCTGGCGCTGGCGGTGAGCGATCGTGTGCTGATCCTCGAAAATGCGCTGTACTTTGTGATTACGCCGGAGTCGTGCGCGGCGATCATGTGGCGCGATGCGGGGCAGAAGCAACTGGCGGCTGAGGCGATGCGCATCTCCGCGCCGGAAGTTGAGGCGATTGGATGCGTGGACGAGATTGTGCGCGAGCCGGAAGGCGGCGCGCACGCAGACCAGGAAGCGGGCGCGGGAATTCTTGGCTCGGTGCTGCAGAAGCACCTTAGAGAGCTGAATGCGGTTCCCGTGGAGAAGCTAGTATGCGCCCGGCAAGAAAAATTCCGCAAGATCGCACAGTTTTATACGGAAGGTTGAGCGCGTTGACATCTCTGCTGCGAGAAGAGATCGGCGGCCGCCGCCGCGGCGCCCTTTGCGGGGGTGAGGTGTGAGCGAGGCTCCCATCGCCGGCGCAAAACCCCCGATGGTCGGGGGAAGGACACGCTGGTATCTCGAATTCATTGCCGCGGTGGTGCTTTATTTTCTGGCCCGGACGATAGCGCGGCACGGCGCCGAAGGGCTGGCCAACGAGGCCTGGAATCCGCTGGTCGAGCAGGCGATGCTGCTGTTCCTGCTGGTGCTGGGCTTCGGGTCGTTGGGCTTCATTTTCGACAGGCAGAAGAAGCCGGTGAGCGAGCAGGGCCTGCCGCTCAGAAAAGGCTGGGCAGGCGAAGCGGGCGTGGGCGTCGCGGTGGGGTGGGGCGCCGCCGTGGCCTGCGTGCTGCCGCTGGCGCTGATTGGCGGAATCGCCATTGTGCTTTCGACAGATCGCGCGGCATGGGGTTGGCTCGCGGCAGACACGGCCTTTTTTGCGGTGGCCGCGATGGTGGAAGAGGTGACGTTTCGGGGCTACGCCTTCCAGCGCTTTGTGGGCGTGCTGGGGCCGGTGGGCGCCTCGCTCGCGTTTGCGGCGTTCTATGGAGTGTTTACGGCGCTGCAGCCGGGATCGAGTCGGCTAAGCACGCTGGTTTCCGTGCTGCTGTGCCTGCTGCTCTCAATGTCGTACCTGCGGACGCGCGCGTTGTGGGTGAGCTGGGGCCTGAACTTTGGATGGAAGGCGAGCCGGGCTCTGATCTTCGGGCTGACGGTGAGCGGCGTGAGCAGCCACTCCTCGATTGTCGAGGGCGACCCGATGGGGCCGTTCTGGATGACGGGGGGCGGATACGGGCTGGACGGGAGCTGGCTCGCGCTGGTGGCGCTGGCAGTGGCTTTTCCGGTGGTGTATCGCCTGACCCGCGAGCTGGACTTCCGGTATAACGTGCCTGTATTTGTGCCGGGTGGGATTCCGGTGGATCTCGATGCAGCAGCGAGGAAGCAGCACGAGGCCGCGATGGGGACGCAGGAACCTCCTGCTCCGTCCCTGGTGCAAATTTTGCCGGTGACGCAGCCGCCTACGGCAAGGGCCCCGGAAAACGTGCCTGCAAGCGAACCGGAAGGGCGCCCAGAGTAGCAGAGAGTGTAGGTCAAAGTAGGAAAAGTGCGAGCTGGGCGGAATCGGCGCCGGGCCGGAACAATTCCCGAAGAATCCCGGAACAATCTTCGCTGTTCCTCTTGAAACGGACCTGCGTTTGGACGATGCTGGTTGCAGCGGCCATGGTGGGTCCCATGAAGAGATCGGGTTCACGTCGAGCGGAAAGTGAAGCGGGCGCCTCAGGATTGGTGGCGCGGCTGCGGTGCGCCGGGCGATGGACCGTGCTGGGGACCGCGCTGGCTGTGTTTGGATTTGCTGCTGTGGCCGGTGGCCAGGCGATCACGATCGACACGAGCGGACATGCGACGACCGGGCCCGGCTCGACGGTCGACCGGCGCTACCAGCAGATCAAGCCGACACAAATTGCACTGCCTGAGAATGAGTTGGATGCGAGGGCGCGCGCGGATATTATCCGCTTCCTGATTTCGGACCAGGGTTTCGCGATGCGTCCGTTTCCGCGCGGGCATAAGGGATTGACGCTGGTGGCGAATGGGGAGATGGAGCCGGCGGGCGAAGCATATCTTTCGATGGCGACATCGGAGGGAATTTCAGCGAAACCCGGCGACCGGCTCGTCATTACCGATGTAAAGATCGAGAAATCAAAGATCACTTTCATGTTGAATGGCGGTCCTGATGCGAAGCATCGTTTCCTGCAGCACATTCAGCTTGGAACGGGAACCACAATGGGGTCGGCGGTGCCGGTCGATCCGGAGAGCCCGGCGGGCGCCCGGTTGACGCTGACCTTCAAGGACAAGGTTCCGGAGATCACGGGTAAGCAGGTTGAAGCATTGCTGGCTCCGTTGATTTCGTTCGAAGTGAAGACGCCGATCCAGGCGTTCACGGATACGTTGCCGCCGAAGCTGAAAGAAGCGATTCTCGATCACAACGTGCTGGTGGGAATGAGCACGGACATGGTGCTGTTTGCCAAAGGGCAGCCGCAGAACAAGATTCGCGAGATGGACGGACAGATGCCGTTCGAGGAGTGGATCTACGGCAAGCCGCCGCAGGACATCGAGTTTGTAAGAATCAACGGAAACCGCGTGATCCGTGTGGAGATTGCGAAGGTAGGAAAGACGCCGGTCGTTTTTGAGAAGGACGAAGTGGAAGGGATGATGCGGACGGACGGGACGCCGCTCACCGCCGGGTTATATGGGCGGCACAGTCAGGCTGGCAGCCCGGTTACCTGCGGGACCAGGGCGTCCGACCAGGCCACCGATCTCGGCTGCAAATCCACGCCATGTGCTGCCAGCGCCGGCGCCATCAGCGCGGTCGGATTTCCGGCGGCGAGCCGGAGCGCCATGTCGGCC
>JBATYG010000813.1:0-3377 GCA_049673945.1 Occallatibacter sp. | reverse complement strand
GTATAACCAGGCGCAGCGCGAGGACAATCACCGCATCTTCTTCGGCCTCACCTTCTGGTCGCCCAACATCAACATCTTTCGCGATCCGCGCTGGGGCCGCGGACAGGAAACCTACGGAGAAGATCCTTACCTGACCTCGCGCCTGGGCGTCGCCTTCATCGACGGCGTGCAGGGCAACGACCTGAATCATCTGCGCGCCGTTGCGACGAGCAAGCACTTTGCGGTGCACTCGGGGCCGGAAACGCTGCGACATGGATTCAATGTCGATCCGACGCCGCGCGATCTTGAAGAGACCTACCTGCCTGCGTTCCGCGCCACCGTGACCGAGGGGCACGTGCAGTCCGTAATGTGCGCCTACAACTCGATCGACGACTGGCCGGCTTGCACCAACAAGATGCTCCTCAAGGACCACCTGCGCGACGCGTGGGGCTTCAAGGGATTCGTGGTTTCAGATTGCGGCGCGATTGTGGACGTCTACCAGGGACACAAGAAGACCACCGACATCACGCACGCTGCGGCATTATCTCTTGAAGCGGGCACGGACCTGTCGTGCAGCATCTGGACGCCAGGCTTCAACTCGCTGGATAAGGCAGTGCAGCAGGGACTGGTGCCGGAGTCGCTGGTGACGCAGGCGGCCGAGCGGCTCTACACCGCGCGCTTCCAGCTTGGCCTCTTCGATCCGCAGGGCTCCAATCCGCTGGACAAAATTCCATTCACGGCCGTGGATTCGCCGGCGCATCGGCAGAGTTCGCTGAAAGCCGCGGAGGAAAGCATCGTTCTCTTGAAGAACTCGGGCGTTCTGCCGCTGAAGAGCGCGCCAGGGCACATCGCCGTGATTGGGCCGACGGCCGACCTGCTGCCCTCGATCCTGGGCAACTACGTGGGCACGCCCGTAGATCCGGTGACGCCGCTCGATGGAATGAGGAGGCAGTTCAAGGGCTCGCCGATTCTGTATGCGCAGGGCGCCACGCTTGCCGAGGGGGTGGGCGTGCCGGTGCCACGCACCGCATTCGGCCTGAACACGGGGCTGAAGACGGAATTCTTCGCGACGCCGGACTGGACGGGGCGGCCCGTTGCTGTAGCGACGTTGCCGGATGTGCAGGCCGACTGGGAGAACGCCAAGCCCGTCCCCGAAATGGACACGATCAACTACTCCGTCCGCTGGAGCGGAACACTCACGCCGCCGGCGGCCGGGCATTACGTCTTCTCTCTTGAGCCCGCGGACAGCTTTCCGTATTCCCCGAAGGAGAGCTACCGCGTGCTGCTCGACGGCAAGGTGATCGGCGAAGGCAGCCTGCGCGCCGGCCAGGATCTCTCGGAGATGGGCAACTTCACGGCTGCGCCGGGCGCCTCGCCCACGGCGCCGCCGGTGGAGAATTTTGCCAAGGTGCCCGAGATTCCCGTCGATTTCAGCGATAACAAGCCGCATCAGTTTGAGCTTGAGTATTCGCACTCCGCTGACCGCGCAGGTGGCGGCGTAACGCTCAAGTGGGTGGCGCCGGTACAGGCGCAACTCGACGAGGCCGTGGCGCGCGCGAAGGAAGCCGACGTCGTGGTGGCCTTCGTAGGCCTCTCGCCGCAGCTTGAGGGCGAGGAGATGCGCATCAAGATCCCTGGCTTCGACGGCGGCGACCGCACCAGCCTCAACCTGCCCGCCCCGCAGCAAAACCTGCTGGAAGCATTGGCGGCAACAGGCAAGCCGCTGGTGGTGGTTCTGCAGAGCGGCAGCGCGGTGGCGCTCAACTGGGCCAACGAACACGCCGGCGCCGTGCTCGAAGCGTGGTATCCAGGCGTTGAGGGCGGCACAGCGATTGCACGCACGCTTGCCGGGCTGAACAATCCCGCGGGAAGACTGCCGGTGACCTTCTACGCCAGCCTCGAGGGCCTGCCCGCCTTCACTGACTACTCGCTGAAGGGACGCACCTATCGCTACTTCACAGGCAAGCCGCTGTGGGGCTTTGGATACGGGCTCAGCTACTCGGCGTTCAAGTACGGTCCGCTGAAGCTGTCGGCCGCGACGCTCGAGGTCGGCGAGCCGCTCACGGCAACCGTGACCGTAACAAACACCGGAAGCATGAGCGGAGACGAAGTGGTCGAGGCCTACCTGAAAACACCGCAGGAGGGTGGACCGATTCACTCGCTGGTCGGCTTCGATCGCGTGATGATCGGGCCGGGTGCGAGCAAAGAGGTCACCCTCAAGATCGATCCGCGCTCGCTCTCGAGCGTCGACGACCAGGGCAACCGGTCAATCCTCGCCGGCAAGTACACGCTGAGCGTGGGCGGCGCGCAGCCGGAAGAGACGAAAGCGAAGTCGGAGGCGGAGTTCAGCGTAACCGGCACAAAGGCGTTGCAGAAGTAAACGCAGCGGCAGAAACACTGGGCGGCAGGGCCAAACGGCAGGGAAGATCACTTCCCTGCCGTTTCTTTTTTCTGCGCGAGAACGAGCACAGGAAAAACGTGCCATAAAAAATCGGCGGCAGAAGGATGATCGCCGCCTGCCGCCACCGGTGTGAACCACAACCGCAGTTGCTCTCTGCCAACCCGGCGTTGCTCAAAACTGTTTGTTAATTCTGGCCCGCGCCATTTGCTGGCGCCGCGAGGCTGGGACCATCGTCGGCCATGCCCTGCGGTCCTGGAGGTCCTGGGGGAGGTGGGTTGTTGCCGGAACCGCCGGGACCACCTTGTCCACGGGGTCCACGGCCATCGCGGCCGGAACGGTCGCCGCGCATCGACCGATGATCCTTGCGGAAGTCCTGCATCTGCTTCCACTGCTCGGGGGTAAGCTTGCCGCGAATCGCCAGCAGGTAGCGGGCATTGGCCTTCTCAAGCTCGGCGCGCGCCTGGGCCACCTTGTCGATCTGCGCCAGAATCCCATTTTCATTGGGCTGGTCAGCGCCGATGAGCGGCTCGAGGGCCAGCTCCGCCTTCTCAAGATTCGCATGCAGATCGATCAACGTTTCGCGATGCTGCAGCAGAATGTCGTCGAACTGTTTGCGCTGATCATCGGTCAACTTCAGTTGTTCCGCGATGCGCGGATTGTTCCACCACCTGCCCTCGATGCCGTGGCCGCCGAAGGCCCGCTCGATTGGAGGCCGGTGGCCCATTGAGCCTCCTGGCCAGCCCTGCCCTCCAGGCCCTCCCGGACCTCCCGGCCCCGAGGGCGGCCCCTGCGCAAATCCCGCGGCTGCCATCGCCATGGCCGCCGTAATCACACCTGCCCGCAACACGTTTGAACCCTTCATCTCCCTGTCTCTCCCTTCGGTCTGTTCAACTTTGCCCAGTTCAACTTTGCCCAATTCGTCTTTGCCCAAAACGCTTTTTTCACTTCGTTCAATTGCCACTCGTTTTTGCCGCATCTTCTGTGAGATCAGCAAGAG
>JBATYG010000812.1:0-1517 GCA_049673945.1 Occallatibacter sp. | reverse complement strand
ATTACTCGTCGATCGCATCCACCCTCGGCGAACTCGAAGTGAAGTCGGGGGTGCGGTTGACGCGAGTGCTTTATGCGCAAGGTGCGCGGGATGGCGACCTGACCGAGATCTCGATGGATGCGGGTGTGAGCGGGGCCTATCCGCAGATTATGCGGTTTGTGAATGGACTGGAGCGGAGCCAGACGTTCTTTGTGGTGCGGGCGATGACGCTGACCGGCCAGCAGGGCGGAATGGTGAACCTGCGGCTGCGGCTCTCGACCTGGCTACGGGCAGCGGATGCGGCGACCACGCCCCTTCCCCCGGCTGCACCGGTCGAGCCGGCGCCTGCTGCTCCGGCCGGCAAGGAGGGCGAGTAGCAATGGCCCTTCAACTGGGAATCGAGAACAAGAAGCAGGTTTACATCCTGGTCGGGCTGGTTGTGGTCATCGTGGGAATCGCCGCCTACGAGCTGCTTGGTTCAAGCGGTTCAAGCGGCCCGGCTGCGCCTGCACGTCCCGCGGCAACGGCGGCGCGGACGGCCCCGGCTGAAGGCCATGAGGCCGAGCGGCTCTCGAATGCGAACATCGACCCGACGCTGCACCTTGCCAGGCTCGCGCAGAGCGAAGATGTGGTTTACGCGGGAACGGGCCGCAACATCTTCTCGGCCGATTCGGCGCCGGCGTTGATCGAACAACCGGTGAAGAGCGCACGGCAGAATGCTCCGGTTGTAATCGCGGCGCCCACAGCCCCGCAGCCGCCTTCAATCGATCTCAAGTATTTTGGCTATACGCGATCGAGTGACAAGTCGCTGCGGGCATTCCTGGTGCGGGGCGATGATATCTTCATGGCCCAGGCCGGCGACATTGTGGACCGCCGTTACAAGGTGGTGTCGATCCTGCCAGGCAGCGTGCAGGTAACGGACCTGAGCTACAACAACACGCAGACTCTACCGCTCTCGAACTGAAGGCCGCAGACGAAGTGAAAATCTCCAGCCCAATTCGGATGCCGCTTAGCGGGAAACGCAGCAAGCGCCTCGCCCGGGAAGAGGATGGCTATCTGCTGGTGGCCGTGATCTTCATGCTGGCCATTCTGATTCTTTCGATGGCCGTGGCCGCGCCGATGGTGAAAAAGAGCATCCAGCGCGACCGCGAAGTGGAGACGATGCGCCGCGGCCAGCAGTACATCCGGGCGATCCAGCTTTACTATCGCAAGTTTCACGCGTACCCGCCGAATGTCGAGGCGCTGGTGAAGACGAATGAAATTCGCTTTCTGCGGAAGCGGTACACGGACCCGATGACGGGGAAAGACGACTGGAAGCCAATCCAGTTCGGACAAAACAAGGCACCGATTGCCATGGGCTTCTTCGGCCAGCCGCTGGGCGGCACGGGCGGAGCGGTTCTGGCGGGAACGGGGCCTGGCGGAGTCACAGGCGCATCGCCGCTGGGGGGAAGCAGTACGGGCGGCAGCAACTCGTTCTCAGGGGGCGGCAGTTCGTTCTCAGGGGGTGGCAGCTCATTCTCAGGAGGCAGCTCGTTTTC
>JBATYG010000811.1:0-1552 GCA_049673945.1 Occallatibacter sp. | reverse complement strand
AAAACTACACACTGCGCCCGCAGGCCCCATGTGAATGTCGGCCCAGAGTGGGTCGAAGGCGCCGATCTCAAGCATGGTTAGATCGAAGGGCCCGAACTCCTCTCCGATTGCACGGAAGCCGGGCCACTCGCCTGAATCGGCGCCGTAGTAGACGCGATGCCGGGGACCCGCGAGCACAAAGGAAGCCCAGAGGGTCTCGAAGTGATTGAAGAGGCCGCGGCCGGAGAAATGCCGCGCAGGAAGAGCCGTCACCCGTACGCTGCCAACATCGACGCTGCCCATCCAGTCGACTTCAACGCACCGCGCGGGCGGGATGCCGAATTTTTTGAGCAATGCGCCAACGCCGAGTGGAGTGATCCATCGCGCATTTGTCAGCGCGCCGGAATGCGCCAGCGTGCGAATCGTGCCGGCGCCGAGGTGATCGTAGTGATCGTGCGAAACGATCACGGCGTCGATCGGCGGCAGCTCGCTCAGCGGCAACGGTGCGGCGAAGAACCTCTTCGGCCCGGTAAAGCTTGTGGGCGCAGCCCGCTCATCCCATATCGGGTCGATCAGGATCCGCATGCCGTCGATCTCAACGATCGATGTAGAGTGGCCCATCCACGTAATGCGCAGACCGGTTTGCGGCTCGGTCGCGTAGATGGTGGCGTCGGTTGTGAAAGGGCCGAGCGGCTCGCGCGGCGAACGCGCCCTGGCGCCGAGGAAAAACTGCGGCCCCACCTTAAACATGATGGAGAACCCGCCGACCGATGTCTGTATCGGGTTCAGGAATCGGCGCCCGTTGCGCCGGGCCGGCTGAAGCAGCATGCTCATTGGATGACCGGCTCGCGCGAGAGGCTCGAGAAGATGAAGAAGGCGTGCGGCAGGAGACGCAAACAGAACGAGCGCCTGCGTTGGCAGACGCCCGGCCTTGTTTTGAATTGCAGGAAAGAGTCGGTTGCGAAAGGCGGCGCTTAAGCAGCCTCTTCGCCGCCCTCTTCGCTGCCTTCCTGCTTCTTCTGCTCTTCGAGTGCGGCCTCAAGCTCCTTGCGCTTCTTGGCCTTCACCTCGGCGCGCTTCTGGCGCTTCTCGTCGAGCTGCTTTTCGGCGCCCAGGAGTTCGATGAACGCGGTCTCGGCTCCATCGCCCTTCTGGAAGCCGGTGCGCACGATGCGCAGATAGCCGCCCTGGCGATCGCCGTAACGAGGCGCTACGGTGTCGAAGAGGCGCGTCACGGCCTTGTCTGTCTGGAGGAAGCTGAGCGCCTGACGGCGCGAGTGCAGATCGCCCTTCTTGCCCAGGGTGATCATCTTTTCTACGTGCGGACGCACTGCCTTGGCCTTGGCCACGGTCGTCTCCACGCGGTCTTCGACGAGCACCGACGTGACCAGGTTGCGCAGCAGCGCGCGACGATGGCTGGAGTTGCGTCCGAGTTTGAATCCTGCATTACGATGGCGCATTGTGTTGAAACTCTCTTTCAGTCTTTAAGCTGCTAGCTCTCAGCCTCTAGCTTCCAGTTTTCTCGTATAGACCCAAATGGCTCCGCACTAAATCACTAGAAGCTAGCGGCTGG
>JBATYG010000810.1:0-10512 GCA_049673945.1 Occallatibacter sp. | reverse complement strand
GGCGGGAAGAAGGTTCGCAGTTCGCAGACGAGGCGGGCGCGCAAAAGACGCGGGCCAGGGGTCCTATAATCGGTAGCGCACTTTGGATACAGCTTGTTTTGATCTCATTCGGGGGGAAACTCGACGTGATGCGACCTGCCTTGCGGATTTTGGCTGCGGCCTTTGCTGTAACACTGGTGACCATGAACCTGCACGCGCAGGAGCCGGGCAATTTGCCGGAGACGAAGGCGCCGCCGCAGCTTACGCCTTCGGGGCACCCCGACAACGAGTACTGGCGCAAACACGATCAGCAGATGCTGACGGACTTCCCGAACATGGCGCGCTACGCGGAAGCCAACGCGAAACTGGGGCCGCCGGCGCCGGGCGAGCAGCGCGTGGTCTTCATGGGCGACTCGATCACCGAAGGCTGGCACCTGGACCAGAGCTTCCCCGGCAAGCCGTATGTCAATCGCGGCATCAGCGGGCAGACAACGCCGCAGATGGTGCTGCGCTTCCGGCAGGATGTGATTCATCTGCAGCCGAAGGTGGTCATCCTTCTGGCGGGGACGAACGATATTGCCGGGAACACCGGCCCCATGACGCCCGAGCAGACCGAGGACAACATCGCCTCTATGAGCGACCTGGCGACATCGAACGGCATCAAGGTGGTGCTGTGCTCACTCACGCCGGCGTTCGACTATCCCTGGCAGCCGGGCATGGAACCGGCGCCGAAGATCGACGCGCTGAATGCGTGGATCAAGAACTATGCGGCGCAGAAGGGATATGTCTACGTCGATTACCACTCGGCGATGAAAGACGCCCGCGACGGGCTGCCGCCGAACCTGAGCAAGGATGGGGTGCATCCGCTGCCGGCCGGGTATGCGGTGATGGCTCCGCTGGCCGAGGCAGGGATTGAGAAGGCGCTGGGGCAGTGACGGCCTTGACGTCCCTCAAGGTGGCGGAAACCCTTCCGTTACCCGTCATCAATTTGCCGAGATCCCAGTTTGTTGCGGTAGTGCGGAACAAGTCGGAAAGCTAGATTCAACGACGACGTGACTTCGGCCGTATTGATGCAAATGACCTTGTCCAAGTGGCTTCACCTTGGCTGTTTCATTCAGCGCTTGCTCGCAAGGATGCTGCTCCAAACGGAAAAGCGGCACAAAGACGCCGCGGTCATCAAGGTATGCCGCTACGTAGTAGCGATGCCCTGGAACAATATCCAACTCGAGATGACCTCCTCCGGCCGGGGTTGGATTCAGCCACGAATTCGCCGCCAAAACGTGCTTTCCCGTCGGTAGTTCGAAGGTAACGAAGCGCCCCGGTGTTAGCAGTGCCAGTTTTTCATTGCCGTCCAGTATCTGACCGACAAACTTGCCATGCTTTCCGGTCGTCCAAAGTCTCCCAATGGAATAAAAAGTGATCAGCGCGGTTGGAGCCGCAGCGGGCGGTTGCGGCGTTTGCGCGATGGAGGCGGCTACCCCGAGCAGCAACGAAACAGAGACGATCATCAGCACCCTAACTGACATATTGGGAAAGTTACCATGTGAAAGAGAGGCGGCAAAGCAGATCGAGGTCGGGAATTCAAAACTCTTGCCTCGCCAGCCGGGGATTGAATCGTTTGCGCCCAATCTCGAATCCCCCTACAATAGACATGGAAAGGTCTATTTTCAGAGATGCCCAAGGAAAAGATTCATCCCGCGTATGACGCAGTGCGGGTGCTTTGCGCCTGCGGAAACAACTTTGAGACTCGCTCAACCCACAAGGGCGATATTCACGTGGAAATCTGCTCGGCCTGCCACCCGTTCTTTACGGGCAAGCAGCGGCTGGTGGACACGGCGGGCCGCGTGGAGCGCTTCCGCCGGAAGTATGCCAAGGCCGAGCCGAAGTAAGCGCCCCAGCTGATGGTTCCAATGGGCCTCCGCTGCGGCGGGGGCCCACGTTTGTTCAGAGGCGCTTTGGGGCCGGGCTTACTTGAAGCCATCCGGGGAAAGGTGCAATGTGTCTCGCAGGGGATTCACGGTGAAGAAGAGCTGGGATAATCCCACGGAGCACGCGATGCCCGAAAGCGCTCGGGTACCGGCTGAGGTGCGCCTGGGCACGGTGCTTGTAACGCCGGCAACTGTGCTTGCTCCCATGGCCGGGGTTACCGACACGGTCTTCCGGCGCTTCATCCGCCACGCGAGCTTGTTCACTGCATCTTGTTTAAATGAAAGTGATAACGCCTCCCATGTCTCAGAAGCGAGACTTGGGGCACCCAAAGCAGAGGCAATCGAGGCAACAGTCACCAACGCGCAGTCCGGCTGCGGGCTGCTGATGACGGAGTTTACCTCGGCAGACGGACTTTCGCGGATGCGCGAGACGAAGCGCAAACGCTATCTGACCTTCTATGACGACGAGCATCCAATCGGGGCCCAGCTCTTCGGGTCGAACGCCGAGACGCTGGCCGAGGCAGCGCGCATCGTGCAGGATACGGGCTTCGACCTGATCGACCTCAACCTGGGCTGCCCGGCAAAGCGCGTGGTGGGCTGCAATGGCGGGTCGGGGCTGCTGCGCGATCTGCCGAAGATCGGCGAAATCTTTCGCGCGGTGCGGCAGGCGGTCACGATTCCCTTCACGGTGAAGTTCAGGCTGGGCTGGAACGATGCCCAGATCGTGTGCGTGGACCTGGCGCGAATGGCCGAGGCCGAGGGGCTGAACGCGGTCGCCCTGCACGCCCGCACCCGGGAGCAGGGCTATACCGGGCAGGCCCGCTGGGAGTGGATCGCCGCGGTGAAGCAGGCGGTCGGGATTCCGGTGATCGGCAATGGGGATATCCGCACGCCGGAAGACGCGGCCGCGATGGTGGAGCAGACCGGCTGCGACGCCGTAATGATTGGCCGTTCTGCGCCTTCAAACCCATGGATTTTCAGACAGATCGCGCAGTACACCTCAACCGGATTCTATGACCTGCCCACGGTCGAGGATCGCTACCGGATGATCCGCAGCTACTTCCAGATGCTGCTGGACGAGGCCGAGGCGAGTCAGGCGTTGCCCCGCGATGCGCGGATGGGCGAGACGGCCGGGAAGATGAAGCAGTTTGCATCCTGGTTTACGCACGGTGTGGCCGGTGGTGCGAAGCTGCGGGCCGCGATTTACCAGGCGCGCTCGGGAGCTGACGTGCTGGCGCAGGTGGATGACTTTTTCACCGCGCTCGCGACGGCGCCCGCAGAGGCGCTGACGGCCGGCGAAGAGGATGGAATCCCATTCGCTTCCGAGGCTTCGCTGGTCTGCGACTGATTTCCTGCCCCTCTCCTTATGCCCCTTTTGCGGGGTCCCTACACCCCATCCGCGCCATTCCTAAATGGCTATGACTATCGACTTTCGTGTGATTTTCCACGAGATGCGGGTAACCATATATTCATTCCAAGGTAATTTGGGTTGAAAAGGATGCGCCCCAGAGTTCAGCGAAATGCCGGCGGGGAAATCCCCTCGCAGGGATGCAGAAGTTAACGCCGTTTTAGAACGTTGATTGTGCCAGGAAAGCAGAGGGCTGGTTACGACGTGCGCGGACTGCCCAAAACAGGAAGCTTGATGAGATCGCTGCTCTGCGGTCTCGCGCTGCTTTGCGCGGCAGCCAGTTGCTACGCACAGCGCTACAGCTTCCGCGAATACACCCAGGGCCTGGGCAATCTGAATATCGCCTGCCTGGTGCAGGACCATACGGGCTACCTCTGGGTGGGAACGCAGAACGGTCTCTACCGATATGACGGCACCCAGTTTCAGAGCTTCGGCGTCGCCCAGGGATTGCCGGAGCGGATGATCCAGAACCTCTTCGTGGGCGAAGACGGGACGCTGTGGGTCGCAACCACGACCGGCATTTTCTTTGAACGGCACGACGGGCATTTCACCGAAGTGAAATCGCCGATCCCCGGCGGGCAGTTTCTGCAGCGGACCGGCACCAGCTTTGCATCGCACCAGCCGCACCAGGTGGTGACGGTCACGCGCGATGGCGCCTTTCTGCTGCAGCGCAAAAGTGACGAAGAATGGGTCGCCGAGCCGATGCACCTCGAGGGTGGCGCGCTGCGCAGCGTGCTTTTCTCTCCCGATGGTGCGCTCTGGTACGGGTGCGATTCCGATCTGTGCCGGCTGGCAAATGGAAAAACCACGCACATGGGCCAGGCCCTCAAGCTGCCCGAGGAGTCGTGGTCGAATCTGCTGCTCACGCGTGACGGACATATCTGGATCCGCGGCAATGTGCATGTAGGCAAGATCGATCCGAAAACAAACCTTTTTGAACTGCGCGACCTGCCGGGATCGCTGATGTCGGAGGCATATCCCGAGCTGGGAGAGGATGCGCAGGGCCGGGTTCTCACCTCACAGGGGTCCGCACTGGGGCTTTGGGAAAAGGGCCACTGGCGGATGGTGACCGAGCGCAATGGGCTGCCCCGCTTTGAAGTCCAGGATTTCTACGTGGACCGTGAGGGGTCGGTGTGGATCGGCGTGGTTGGCCATGGTCTGCAGCGGTGGGTGGGTCAGGACCGCTGGGAAGGCTATACGGCTGCCGATGGACTGAGCGACGACCTGGTATGGGCCTCGCTGAGAGATCACAAGGGGCGGCTGTGGATTGGAACCGAGTCGGGGCTGGACTGGATTCCCGCGGGCGCGGACACTCCGCGGCCGTGGCATCAGCCTGGCATCGTTACGACGCGGGCGGGCGCATTGACCCAGAGCGCAAACGCGGTCTGGATGGGCAGCACCGCAGGCGCGCTGGTGCGAATCGATTTGAATTCGTTGGCCGCGCGGCAGTGGCGCATTCCACCCGTCTACGCAATTGCGGTGGATGGGCAACAGCGGCTGTGGGCTGCAACCAGTGCCGGGCTCTACATGATGAATACGGCGCCTGGGGCCGGCCGTGGCCCAGCATTGATCGAGGACGCCATCTTCGGCAATCCGCGGCAGCGTGTTGCCGATCTCTGCATCGACGGACACGGGCACCTGTGGGCGGCGGCAGATCAGGGCGTCTTCACGCTGGATGAAAAGGGCTGGCATCACATCGATCTTGGTTCGAAGGGTCTGAATCCCGATCTGATTGCGATCGATCAGAATGGCTACATGTGGACCGGCGGCGCATCGCAGGAACTTCTGCGCCAGCGCCTGGCGGGCTATCGCGTGGTGGAGACGGAACACGTAGGGCGGCCGCCGCTGCTTTCAGAGCAGGTGGTGTCGCTGATGGTTGATCATCGCGGCTGGATATGGGTGGGCCAGGATGCAGGACTGACGGCTTTCGATGGCAGCACGTGGCACAGTTTCACGCAAGACGATGGCCTGCTGTGGAACGACACCGACAGCTTCGCGCTTGCTGAAGACACCGACGGCAGCATGTGGATTGGCACCTCAGGGGGACTGAGCCATCTGATCACCCCCGACGATGCCCCGGACGCCTCTCCCCAAGCTCCCGCCTTCTCTCAGGTTTCTTATGGCAACGCCGCGGTCGGGAACAAGTCTTCGGTGACATGGGAGTCGTCCACGCCGATCGAGATTTCAATGACGCTTCTCTCCTTCAAGGGTACGCAGGATGTGGGGCTGCGGTACCGGCTCGTGGGAGCACAGGGAACGGACTGGGAAACGACGCACGACATGGAGGTCCACTACCGGGGCCTGGCCCCGGGCGATTACCGATTTGAAGTCGCCGAGGCTGATCAGTCGGGAAATGCCATTTCGCCGGTGGCCGTCTTCGAGTTTCAAATTGAGCCGCGCTGGTGGCAGAACAGCGCGCTGCAGATTCTGGCGGCGATGCTTACGCTTGTGACCTTCGTGTTTGCGTGGCGGCGCCGGGTGGGGCTGCTGGTGCGACAGAAACGGCAACTGGAAGAAGCTGTGAAGCACCGCACGCAAGACCTCGAGCAGGAAAAAGGGGAACTGATGCGCACCCGCGAGCAGATGCGCCACTATGCCGAGCACGATGACCTGACCGGGCTGTGGAACCACCGCATCATCGTTGAGCGGTTGCGGATTGAAGTGGACCGCTCGCAGCGTGAGGGCTTGCCGCTGAGCATCATCCTCGCCGACCTCGATTTTTTCAAGCGCATCAACGACACTTACGGCCACCCGGCCGGCGACCAGGTACTGAAGGAGGCAGCCACCATCTTCCGGCGCATGGTTCGCAGTTATGACTGGGTGGGCCGCTATGGCGGCGAGGAATTCCTGCTCATCCTGCCGGGGTCGGGCTACATGCACGCACGGCAACGCGCCGAAGACCTGAGAGTGGCCTTTGAGACCGCATGCGTGCTGGAAAGCAAAACCGCGATTCCCCTGACGGCGAGCTTCGGCGTGGCTTCGGGTTTTCCCGCCAGCCACGAGGAGTTGATTCGCGAGGCGGATGAGGCGCTGTATCGCGCCAAGAATAACGGACGCAACTGCGTCGTCTCGATCGAGATCGACGCGCGCAAGATCTCGGTATCGCGCGCCGGATAGCCGAGAGACCTCATCAACGGAGCGGCAACCGCACCGTCGCACGCGCGCCTTCGGCGTCTTCCCGGTTCACCAGCCGAATCTCGCCTCCGTGGCCGCGGGCAATCTGTTGCGCAAGCGCCAGGCCTACTCCGCTGCCGGTTGGCTTCGTGGTGTAGAACGGCACAAAAAGATTTTCCTCGTTGGCGATGCCCATGCCTCGATCTTCGACGAAGAGCTCGACGTCCTGCTCCTCGACGCGCCAGCCCATGCGAATCGGATGGCCACCGTTGGCCAGAGATGCATCGGCGGCATTGGCGAGCAGGTTGATGAGCATCTGCTCGATCTGGTCCGAGTCTGCATGCAATGTGGCAGCCGGACCGTGGGTAATCTGCACCGGAACCCGCTGCTCGAGAAGCGCCACGCGATCGATGAGGGGGGCGACGGCCACAGGCCTGAGACGCGGCGGCGGCAACTGCGCAAGAATCCGGTAGGACTGCACAAAGCGATGCAGCGAGTCCGCGCGGCTCTCAACCACGCTGAGGCCGCGGCGAAAGTCATGCTCGGTGGCTTCATCGCCATGCAACTGCGCGGCACGCGCCAGCAGGCTGCCGGCAATGGACTTGATGGGCGCGAGCGAATTGGATAGCTCATGCCCGAGCACACGGACGAGACGCTTCCACGCTGCCTGCTCTTCTTCGCGCAGGGGCTGGCTCACATCGGCGAGCAGCAGCAGGGTGTGCGGGGCGCCATCCTGGCGAAATGCGGCTTTGCGCAGCAGCCACCGCGTGGGCTTGCCGCCAAAGGAGTGCACGCTTTGGTCAGGCGAGGCAAGCAGGCCCTCAAGCCCCAGCTCCCGCGCGGTGCGGCCGAAGCATCGCGCATGAGGGATGCCGAGCAGCTGCACGCCCGCTTCGTTCACAAGCTGAAGGACATTCTCGCGATCGAAGGCGTAAAGCGGCGAGTGCATGACCTCGAGAATGCGGGCAAGCAGCGCCGTTGCCTCAAGCGAGCGCACGCGCTGCTTCTGCAGGAGGTTGGCAAGCGCATTGACTTCCGCAGCCAGCTCGCCATAGGCGTCGCGCGCGCCTGCTCCCCGCGCGCGAAAGGAGTAGTCGCCCTCGCGCAGCGATGACACCACGTTGGCCAGAGTCTGCAGCGGACGAATCAGCCCGTCTGTGAGCGACGCGGCAACCATGACAAGGTAAAGCAGCAGGCAGAGAGCCGCCAGAATTGCCGGCGCCACGGCGACATGGTGCTGATAGATAAGAATCGCCGCGAAGATCAGCCCTGGAAGCGCCAGCAGTAGGCAATAGAGCCACGCCCGGCGCAGCGCCGGGAGTGATTGCCGGCGAGCGCGCTTATCATAGGCCATATTTTTCAATGCGGCGGTAGAGCGCTGCCCTGCTGAGCCCGAGGGCTTCGGCCGCCTGTGAAATGTTGCCGTCGCAACGGCGCAGAACCTTGCGAATCAGGAGCGACTCGACCTCGTCGATGCTCATGTTGTCGAAGGAAGTCACGCTGGATCGCGGGTTGGCGACGGCCAGGTTGGCCGGCTCGATCTCGTCGCCACGGCACAGCAGAACGGCACGTTCCACGGCGTGCTCGAGTTCGCGCACGTTGCCCGGCCAGGGGTACTGCATCATCTGCTGCATGGCGGCCGGCGAAAAAGCGCTGACCTGTTTGCGGTAGCGAGTGCGGTTGCGGCCGAGAAAGTGCATGGCGAGCAGAGGAATATCCTCGCGGCGCTCGCGCAGCGGCGGCAGGTGAATTTCGACCGTATTGATGCGGAAGAGCAGGTCTTCGCGGAAATTCCCGTTCTTCGCTTCTTCGTGCAGATCGGCATTGGTAGCGGAGAGAATGCGCACATCGACGCGGCGCGTCTGCGAAGAGCCTACGCGCTCAAGCTCTCCGGTTTCAAGCACGCGCAGCAGCTTCGCCTGCTGGCGCAGAGGAACATTGGCGATCTCGTCGAGAAAGAGGGTGCCGCCGTTGGCGAGCTCGAAGCGGCCGATCCGGTCAGTGCGCGCATCTGTAAACGCGCCTTTCACGTGGCCAAAGATCTCGCTCTCGAAGGTGCCCTCGGGCAGGCCGCCAGCGTTGACCGCGACCAGCGGCATGCGCGATCGCTGTGATGCCGAGTGGAGCAGCTTGGCAACGATCTCCTTGCCCGTGCCGTGCTCGCCTGTGATCAGCACGTGCGCATCGGATGGGCCAACCTGCGCGATGAGCTCGAGGACGGGTTGCATCGAGGGCGCGCCTGCGACGAAGTCCGGTTTGCCTTCAGCGCGCAGCAGGCGGTTTTCAAGCTCAAGCTGCCGTGCACGGCGCAGGGCCTGGTGCAACTCGGCATGCACCCGGATGAGCGAGACGAGGCGCTCGTTTTCCCACGGCTTCTGAATGAAGTCGCGGGCGCCGCGCTTGATGCTTTCGACGGCGAGGTCGATGTTGCCCCACGCAGTCATGACGATGACCGGCAGGCGCGGGTCGATCTCCTGCAGGCGGGCAAGAAGGTCCAGGCCCTCCTTGCCGGAAGTGGTGTCGCGCGTGTAGTTCAGGTCAATCAGCAGCACATCGTAGTCGCTGTGCCCCAGAGCCTCAAGCAAAAGCTGAGGCGAGCGAACGGAGTCTACATGGAAGCCCAGCGGGTTCAGCAGCAGCTCTACTGCCTCGAGAATGTGCGGTTGATCGTCGGCGACGAGAACCCGGATTCGTTCCTGCTTACGGGAGTCGGTCATCTGCTTCGCTCGCGCATTCTGTTCGTTCCTCGGCCCAACGTCACCGGGCTTGACACCAGCGTTCGGCATTTGCGCGCTCCCACTGATCATCTCCATTGGTCGCTTCAGATCGATCTTCTCCTGATTCTACGGTGCCCGTGTCACCACGCCCGTTTTCGCGTCGTCAATCGAGACATCGGTCCTGTCCAGCGTTTCTCCGGTAGCGCGGTCAATATCCACCTTCGCTTTTTCGTACGCGGTTTGCGCGGCCGCGAGCGTCGATTCGGCGATGCCCAGGTCGTGCTGCGCCAGCAGCGTGTCGTAGCTGGACTTGGCGCCAAGCTTCTGTTCCTGCGCGGTGACGTCGAACGTGTGCTGGGCCAGATCGCGGGCCTTCTGCGCGGCATTGACGCGAGCTTCGGCCTGCTGCAGGGCAAACTGCGAGTTCCGTACGTCGAAGCGGATCTTCTTCTTCTGCTCCTCGAAGGAGATCTGGCGCTGCCGGTATTCGAGCGCCGCGCGAAACTGATCGGCCTTGGCCACGCGGTTACGCAGGTTGATCGACAGGGTCATGCCAATCTGATACTCCGGACCGGAATAATTGAACGTGTTTGCGAGCATCCCGGGAAAGTCCGACGGGAGATCGGAAGCGCATTCATCGGGACCCAGGGAACAGTTGGGATTCCGGGGGCCAGCAACGCCGTTTCCGGAATAGAGGCCGTAGCCGTCCAACACGGGGAGCAGTGAGCTACGGATGGACTTGAGGCTCTCCCGAGCGACCTCCATCGCGATCTCGTCCTGCCTCACATCGGGGCGGTTCTTCTCCGCTTCGGTAATTAGATCGTCAATGGACTTCGCAGCGTTGGAATTGGGTGGTCCGCTGCGGTCCAGAGGAATCACCGGCATTTCGTCAATCGCCGGGTCGTCGACCTTGGTGATCGCGTTTTTCATGAGGAGCTCATTCAACCGCAGGTTGGCGCGAGCAACGGTGAGATCGCCTTCGCTGGTGGCCACGTCCGACTGGTCTTTTGTAATCTGCATGGCTGGAATGGCGTTGAGCTGAAGCTCCTTTGTGTCGTTGTCCAGGGTTTGTTGCGAAAAGGCCAGCAATCGCTCTTTGACCTGCTCATCCTGATAGGCGTTCACGAGGTCCCAATAAATGTTTTCCACCTGAGTGATGGTCGCAATCACCTGAGCACGAAACGCCAGATCGGTAATCTCCAGATTCTTCTTGGCAATGTGCATATAACGCTCATTCGTGGAGATGCCAAAGCCGGCGAGAAGGTGCTGTGTGATGACCACGGTCAAGCTCGAATAGAGCGTGGGATTGACGGCGTAGAAGGGGCTGTTGTTGGCGAAGCGCTGGCCAAAGTAGTTGACGTTCAGG
>JBATYG010000809.1:0-2877 GCA_049673945.1 Occallatibacter sp. | reverse complement strand
GTTGCGAACAGACCACATCGATCTCTTCTATCAACATCGAGTCGATCCTGACGTTCCGATCGAGGACGTGGCGGGAGCGATCAGAGAGCTGATCGCCGAGGGCAAGGTCAGGCACTTCGGCATGTCGGAGGCGGCCGTTCGGACCATTCGCCGCGCCCACGCCGTCCAGCCCGTCACCGCAGTGCAGAGCGAGTATTCGCTCTTCTACCGCGGTCCTGAAGCTGAGCTTCTGCCGGCCTTGGAGGAACTTGCCATCGGGTTCGTTCCATTCAGCCCGCTTGGCGCCGGATTCCTCACGGGCAAGATCGACGAGAACACGAAGTTCGACGCCACCGACTTCCGCAATATCGTGCCGCGCTTTTCGCCGGAGGCGCGCAAGGCCAACATGGCTCTCGTCGAGCTGGTCAAGAGAGTAGCGGAGCGCAAAGGCGCGACGCCCGCACAGACTGCGCTCGCCTGGCTGCTCGCTCAGAAGCCGTGGATCGTGCCGATTCCTGGAACGACCAGGCTGCATCGCCTCGAAGAAAACCTCGACGCGGTGAACGTCGAGCTAACCGAAGCTGATCTCAACGAGATCAATGAAGCTTCGGCCAGTCTGAAGCTCGAAGGCGCCCGCCTTCCCGAAGCTGCGCTGAAAATGACCGGACTCTAAACACTGATCAGACGCGAAAGAAGGGAACAACACTGTGAAGATCTATAGAACGAACTTAGTGAGCGGGCAGCGTCACAAGCTATTCGTGGCGCTTTGCCTGATCGCAGCCTGTGTAACAACTGTAAGCAACGCTCAGGAAACGAACAACGGCAAGCCTGCAGAGCCGGCAGCGCCGAAGGTCGTCAACATCTGGCCTGGTGTCGCGCCAGGCTCCGAGCAGTGGAAACAAAAAGAGACCACAATCCACATGGGGCCAATGGAGTCAATCGTCAACGTGACGACGCCGACCCTGACTGCTTACCTGCCGGATCCAGCCAAGGCAACCGGAACCGCGGTCATTCTCGCCTCCGGCGGAGGCTTTGTTTTCCTTGGATCAGAAAAGGACGTTGCGGAGTGGCTGGTATCCCGAGGCATTGCAGCATTCGAACTGAAGTACCGGACGGCTCAGCTCGAAGGCGAAACCGAAGCGCAGTTAGGCCAGGCCGGCGGCGCGCGTTTTGGTGCTCAGCTTCGCGACCACGCCTTGATCTTGGAGGACGGGAAGCCCGGCATCGCCGACGGCATTCAAGCCATCAAGATTCTGCGCGAACACGCCCAGGAATTTGGCATCTCTCCGGATCGGATTGTCTTTATGGGATTCTCTGCCGGCGGGATGATCACGGAGTATGCGGCCGTGAACCCGGATGCGAGCGCGCGTCCAAACTACGCTGCTCCCATCTACGGCGCTTCCTTTCCCGACGTGCCTCCAATACCGACGGGAGGACTGCCGCCCTTCTTCATGGAGATGGCGCAGGACGATAATCTTGCCGGTCCGCAGATCGTCGCCTTCTACGACGCTCTCAAAGCCGCCGGATACAAACCGGAATTCCACATCTACGAACACGGCGGCCACGGCTGGAGCATGCGCAAGCAAGGCACCACGAGCGATCACTGGCTCGAAGAGTTCTATTGGTGGTTGGAAGCGCATGGCCTGACAAAGCCGAACAAATAATCTGGCCGAATCTTGCAGGAATGGTTTCAGTGCCGTCGATTTGGCCGCACCCACGAAATCAAAAAGTACCATGGAGAAAAAAGGGTATGAGATCAAAACTTTTAGTCATCGCTTTCGCGGCGGCGAGCCTTGCATTCATCTTCCAGGCCCAGGCACAAACCGCAGACGCAATCTTTCCGAAAGGTGAGCTGTCACCCGCCAAAAATCACACGGGAAATATCTGGCTCAATGAGCTCAGCGTTGGCGATAGCACCTTCGATCCCAGTATTGCTTTGGCAACCTATGATGCCGGCGCAAAGCTCGATTGGCATATTCATCCGGGCGGTCAGGTTCTGCTCATCACGGAGGGCGCTGGCTACTATCAGGAACGCGGAAAGCCAGTGCGCATCGTGCACAAGGGAGACGTCATCAAGTGCGCTCCGGGCGTGGAGCACTGGCATGGCGCATTGCCCAACAGCACCTTCGCCTATATCGCGGTTACTCCCACGCAGAAAGGCAAAACAATCTGGCTCGAGCCCGTCAGCGACAAGGACTATAACCGGGTGAAATAAACGACTGGGCGTGCCCATTGGAACTCACGGGTGTCAGTCTCCCCGGAGACATAGGAAACCACGGCTCGCCCCATACCCTTCGCGGCAATTTGATGGGCCTTCCCGAATACTTGTTGCAACGAATATCTCGAAGCCGCATCCAAGGTTGTGAAAGGAGACAACCACGATGTCCGCAACACCTGCCACCACCTCCGCCACAACGAACTGGAAGATCGACCCCGCCCACTCCGCCGCCGAGTTCAAAGTGAAGCACATGATGATCTCGAACGTGAGGGGCAAGTTCACCGATATCAATGGAACACTGAACTTTGACAACGCCAACCCGGGCCGCTCCAGTGTCGAGGCCACCTTCCCCATCGCCAGCTTGCACACCGGCGACGATAAACGCGATGGCCACCTCAAGAGCCCGGATTTCTTCGACGCCGAGAAGTTTCCCACCGCGGCATTCAAATCCAGCGAAGTAAATAAGACGGCCGATGGCGAATTCGCCGTGGTTGGCGCGCTGACTCTGCACGGCGTCACCCGCAACGTGAGCTTCGCCGTCGAGGATTTCAGTGCTCCCGGCAAGGATCCCTGGGGCAACACCCGACGCGGCCTTACCGCCACCGCCCGCATCAACCGCAAGGACTTCGGCCTCACCTGGAACACAGCCCTCGAAACCGGCGGTGTGCTGGTCGGCGACG
>JBATYG010000808.1:0-1977 GCA_049673945.1 Occallatibacter sp. | reverse complement strand
AGACAACACGCGGCGGCATGGATGGATTCGATGGGATTGTAGCAGGATGAGACGTGGTTTCGGCAGGAAAAAGCGAAGAAAGAGTGAACAACTTTAGTGGGAGGCCCAACGGGCAGCCAGACTCTCGCTCTGCCAGACCCGCTCAGGCGGTATAGGCACCGACCCGCGTTTCGCGGAGTGTAAGGGCATCGCAGGCGCGGTCGAGGGTCTCGTAATCGGCGTCGTAGTCCTTGCGAAAGGCCCGAAAAGCGTCTTCGCTCGACCAGCGATCGATAGTGAGATAACCGCCGGGGATGTAGGCGTCGCGAAGCAGTTCGGTGCCGTGATACTCCGGTGAGCGGCGGAAGAGCCCGGCCCACGCCCCTTCAGGACCGTAAGCGGCCTCGAATTGAGCGATCTTCTCCTCGGCAATCTCGAATTGCCAGACAACCACAAACATGCAGGCCTCGATAGCTTCCATGGTAGTTCATCCGCCGCAACCGCAACCGCGCGCCATGACTTCGGCAAAGTGCATGGCGCGGGTGTGGCCGAGCTGGCTGATCTGCTCGCGGCAACTGAAGCCGTCGGCGACGACGATGGTCATGGAATCGGCGGAGCGGACCGCGGGCAGCAGGCTCTCGTTCGCGATTGCCTTCGACACTTCAAACTTGCCGGCTTCGAAGCCGAAGGGACCAGCCATGCCGCAGCACCCTGCCTGAATGGCTTCGACCCGCGCGCCGGCGTTGCGTAGAAGGGCGATCTCACTGGCCGGGCCGCCAAAGACTGCCTTGTGGTGGCAGTGGCCGTGCAGCAGGATGTGCGCGCCTTCCAGGCGGCCGGAGCCAAAGCCGGGAGCGTTTTCGGCAAGCCAGTCGGCGAGGAGCCAGACCTGCCTGCTAAGCCGATCGGCACGCTCGTCCTGCGGGAAAAGCTCAAGAAGCTCGTCTTTGAAGACACTGGCGCAGCTTGGCTCGAGAAAGACGAAGGGCAGGCCGGCGTCGATCTGCGGTCGCAGCTTGTGCAGCACATCTACGAGATAGGCACGGGCGTCATCGAGCAGACCGAAGTCATAGAAGGGCCGGCCGCAGCAGATGTGCCGCGGCGCCGTGATGACAGCGAAGCCGGCGGTGGTGAGCACCGTTTCAGCCGAGACCAGCGCCTGCGGATGGTAGTAGTTGTTCCAGGTATCGGCCCACAAGACCCCCTGCGGCATCCCGCCCCGGCTCGTTGACGCAGCCCGCGAGCGCAGATACGGCTTCGCGGCGAGGCTCGGCAGTGTACGTTCAGGCGCGACGCCGGCAAGCCTCTTCACGAATCCACTGGTGGCGGGGCCGGCGAGGATTGCGTTGGTGAGGCCGGGCGCGAGGGACCCCCAGCGGGCAAGTTTGTCGGCAAAGCCGAAGATGTAGTGGTGCAGCGGATGCATGCGCCCCTTGTAGTGCTGCGCGAGGAACTCGGACTTCCACGCGGCCATATCGACCTGCACTGGGCACTCGGACTTGCATGCCTTGCAGCTCAGGCACAAGTCGAGGGCTTTGTGGACCCCTTCGCTCTGAAAGCCTTCCTGATGCAGGGCGCCGCTGAGCATCTCGGAAAGGCGCCGCGCGCGGCCCCGGGTCGAGTGCTGCTCTTCACCGGTGGCACGGTAGCTGGGGCACATGACGCCGCCCACGGTCTTGCGGCAAGCGCCCACGCCTACGCAGCGTTCGGTGGCGCGTTCGAAGGAGCCTGCGTCGGCGCGAAAGGCGAAGTGGGTTTCAAGCGCGCGATCGCCCGTGGTATCGGCAGTTCTTTCGGTGCGAAGGTTCTCAACTGGGTCATAGACACGGACGGCATCGATGAGCTTGCCGGGGTTCATGCGGTTATCCGGGTCCCAGAGCATCTTGAACTCGCGAAAGGCCTGCATCAGTTCAGGCCCGAACATCTTCGGCAACAGGGCGGCCCGGGCCTGGCCATCGCCGTGCTCGCCGCTGAGCGAGCCTCCATAGCGCAGGACCA
>JBATYG010000807.1:0-2989 GCA_049673945.1 Occallatibacter sp. | reverse complement strand
GTGGCAGGCGGCACCGTGGGGACGGCGGCGTCCGCTGCATCCTCGGGTCCGGGCGTTTGGATTCCGGCTGAAGCAGAGGTGAGCTTTCGCCTGACGGCTCCGGTTACGGTGAACCCAGTGAGCCAGCAGGAGGCGGCACGGCTGGCGCAGGGGCTGAATCCGGGCGGACCGAGGCTGCACCAGCGCGGCTACGCTGCGGGGCCGCGGTATGGGTATCCTTATCCGCCTCCATATCCGGCGTACTATGGGCCCGCATACTATGGGCCCACGTACTATGGGCCGGTCTACTACAGGCCGTATTACTACAGTGGCGGGTACTACTACTGGCGGTAGAGAAGCTTAGAACTGGAGTGAGCGGGCGTCCGGGGAACCGGATGCCCGTTGCTTTTTGGGTTGGCGGCAGCGGATTCCTTCGCTTTACCGCGGCGCCTGAGCAGGTCGGGTTCGTCTATAATGGAGTGGTATCGCATCGAGCGAGATTTGCGCGTCAGAATTGCCCGAATGAGAACAATGCTTCGCCCTCTGACCCGGTAGCCGGGCTGCGAGCGGGCAGGCTTTCAGAGGCACGCGCACAGAGAGTAGAAGGCTCAAAGTCCATCCATGATTCGTTTCCTGCAGCAAGATAATCGCCTCACGAAGGCGTTGTTTGTGGTCATTATCGCCGCGGCCTCAGTGTCGATGGTGGTGTATCTGATTCCCGGCCTTATGGGCCAGAGCGCCTCGGGCGCGGACACCTTCGCGGTGGTCTACCCGCACTGGTACAGCCGCTACTTTTCGTCGGGCGACGTGATCAGCGAGCAGAAGGTGCAGTCGATGGCGACGCGGCGGATTCAGCAGCAGTATCCGCAGTACGCGGGCAATCCGATGATCATGAACATGATCGTGCCGCAGGTGGGCCAGCAACTGGTGCAGCAGCAGATCCTGCTGAACGAGGCGGAGAGGCTGGGTATGCGCGTGACGGACGCCGATCTGCGCTCGTATCTGCAGAGCGGACCCGCGGGGCAGGTGCTCTTCCCGAACGGGCAGTTCATCGGGGCAGACCGATATGCGCAGATGATCGAGAGCCGCTTTGACATGACCGTTCCGGACTTTGAGCGGAGCGTGAAAGAAGACATCGCGATTCGCCGTCTCGAATCCCTGATCACCGCCGGCGTGACGGTGAGCGACAAGGACGTGCGCGAGGCCTACCGCAAGAGCAACATCAAGATCAAGCTCGACTACGCGGTGGTGAACAGCGAGGATCTGGGCAAACAGATCAATCCCACGGATGCGGATCTGGAAGCTTTCTTCAAGAAGAATGCCCCGCGCTACGCGAATGCCGTGCCCGAAGAGCGCACGATCGCGTACTTTGCGTTTACTCCGGAGAATGTGCCGGGGGGTGTGCAGCAGCCGACGCAGCAGGAGATTCAGCAGTACTACAGCTCGCACATGCAGGAGTTCTCGGCGCCGGAGCAGGCGCGCGCGCGCCACATTCTAATCAAGGTGGCCCAGGGTGCGGATGCGAAGACCGATGCGGCGGCGAAGGCCAAGGCCGAAGATATTCTGAAGCAGCTCAAGGGCGGCGCGAAGTTTGCCGATCTGGCGAAGAAGTATTCCGATGACCCGGGCAGCAAGGAATCGGGCGGTGAGCTTGGTTTTGCGCGGCACGGCACAATGGTGCCGGAGTTTGACAAGGCGATCTTCTCGCAGAATATCGGCGACCTGGCGATTGTGAAGACGCAGTTCGGCTATCACATTGTGCAGGTGGAAGAGCGTCAGGCCGCGCACACGCAGACGCTGAGCGAAGTGCTGCCGACGATCCAGGCGACGCTGATGCGGCAGAAGTCGGCAGCTGCGCAGGAGAGCTTTGCGCAGGCATTGACGTCGGAGGCGAACAAGAATGGCATCGAGAAGACGGCCGAAGCGCACCATCTGCAGGTGGTAACCACGCCGCCCACAGCCGAGCAAGGTACGATTGCGGCGCTGCCTGACAGCGCGGCGCTGCTGGGCAAGGCATTCCAGGCGAAGAAGGGCGATCCTGCCCAGTCTGCGCCGACCGGCGAAGGCTATGCGGTCTTCCAGGTGACCGGCATTACACCGGCGCACGCGCCGACCTTCGCCGACTGGAAGAGCCACGTGCTGGATGATTATCGCAACGAGCGGCTGCCCCAGCTGCTGGCCGAGAAGACGACCGAGCTTTCCGAGAAGGCGAAATCAATGAACGATCTCGCCAAGGCTGCAAAGGAAGTTGGCGCGACGATGAAGACGAGCGACCTGGTGGGCCCTTCGGGCCAGGTTCCGAGTCTCGGCGCCGTGGGCCAGGTTGCTCCGCAGCTTTTTGATATGAATCCCGGCAACATCAGCGGGCCGATCAATGCGGGACGCGCCGGCGTGGTGGCCAAGGTTCTCTACAAGGTGGAACCCTCCGCAGACGAAATCGCAAAGAACCTTGACCAGACGCGCGACCAGATGCTCGAGCAGCGCCGTGGCGAGGCTTTCCAGGTGTTCGCGAGCAATCTTTTCAGCGACTACAAGAAGAACAACCGCGTAGCGTTTAATGCAAAGGCGCAGAGCGCGCAACTGCCGGGCGAATAACAGAAGCCTGACGCCGCAGTTTGAAGGCCCGCATTCTCTGACGGATGCGGGCTTTCTCGCGTTACGGCATATTTCGCCGGAAGACCGCGGCGAGGCGGGCGCGAAGCGCCGAAACACGGTGATAATGCAGATATGCAGTTTCAGCGTTCTTCCGGAGTGCTTCTTCATATCAGCTCGCTGCCCTCGTATGGCGGTATCGGCGATCTTGGTCCAGCGGCGCACGAGTTTATTGGCTTTCTGGCGGCGGCGAAGCAGCATGTGTGGCAGGTGCTGCCGCTCTGCCCCACGGGATTCGGCAATTCGCCGTATGCAGGATCGTCTGCATTTGCGGGCAATCCTTCCCTGATCAGCCTGGAATATCTGTCGGACTGGGGATGGATTGATGGCGCGAGCATCGCGGGGCTGGCAGGCCGCG
>JBATYG010000806.1:0-2691 GCA_049673945.1 Occallatibacter sp. | reverse complement strand
AGAAATACCTGCAGCCCAAGTTTACGGTCAAGCCCGTTCCACAGAAGATTCCGCCCATCGATAGAAAGACTCTGGAGGCGCTCAACAAACAGGCGCCGCCCCCCGTCCTCGAGCCGCAGCCCAAGATCGAGAATCCTGCTCAGCCGCAGCCTGCTCAGCAAACGCCGAAGCAGCCTACGCCCGAAGAGGCTCCGCATCCGCAGGCTGTTCCGGCGCGGCCCAACTTTGCCATGGGTTCGCAGAATCCTGCCGATCAGCTTCGCGACGCCATGCGCGGGGCATCGCGCTCGCCCGGCTACAACGCACCGCAGCCTGCCGGTGGCGGGCTCTCCATGCATCCCGGCGCAGGTTCCGGCGGTGTCGAAGTGCTCTCCGATACGCAGGGCGTCGATTTCAATTCATGGCTGATGCGCTGGCATCGCGAGACCGAGCGCACCTGGGACCCGCTGATACCCGATGAGGTCAATCCGCCGATTTCGAGATCCGGCGCGGTTGTGATCCGCTTCAAGGTGCTGCCCAACGGCCGCATCATGGATGGAAGTATGGTGCTCGAAGGCAGATCGGGCGACACCGGCCTCGATCGCGCCGCGTGGGGCGCTCTCACCGGCTCCAACTATCCACCCCTGCCGCGCGAGTTCCACGGGCCCTATCTGGAATTGCGCGCCATGTTCCTTTACAACATGCAGCCGGGGCAGTACTGACCCCTGGGTGTCGATACCGTTAAGTAGAGGCGCCCAAGTGAGCCGGCTCTTCCGCCGGCTCCCGGATGGAGCGCAGGAAGATGCCGTCCTGCTCCAGCAGCGCGTCGTAGACAGGGGTCCTTCTCCAGTGACGAGCAAGCGCGAACGCGCTCATGTTGGCAATCATTAGCGGCAACACCAGGCCATAGCCCCGCGTCATCTCAAAGATGATGAGGATGGAGGTCATCGGCGCGCGCACGATGCCCGCAAAAACCGCGCCCATGCCCACCACGGCAAAGGCGCCGATCGTATCGGGCGAGTGATGAAAGACCAAGACGTCGCAGTAGCCCACCGCGCCCCCCAGCATGCCGCCCATAAACAAGGCCGGCGCAAAGATGCCGCCAGCGCCCCCGCTCGAGTACGAGGTAACCGTCGCCGCCAGTTTCAGCACGCAGAGCACGGCCATCGCCAGCAGGGGAATTGAGCCCGAGAAGGCCATGGTGAGCGTCTTGTATGGGTCGCCGGCAATGCCGTCGAGGTGAAAGAAGTAGAGGCCGACCACGGCGAAGCTGCCCGTTGCCGCCGCGCCAATCGCCGGATGCACCCACCTGGGCACCTGTGTGAACCGCTTGAAACGCGCGCGCAGCCGCAAAAGGGAGTCGGTAAACGCCACTGAGACAAATGCCGCCAGCAGGCCGAGAATCGAGTAGCCGATGAGCGAAGAAGCGGGTCCCATTTCAAAAGCGCGCGGCACCTTGAAGATAGGGGTAGCGCCCATCACCGTGTGCTCCACCACGGCGGCCAGCGCGGCGGCCACAATCACGCCTGAGAGCATCGTCTGGTCAAGATCGCCAATCAGCTCCTCGAGTGTAAAGGTCACTGAGGCGATCGGCGCGTTAAAGGCCGCCGCGATGCCTGCCGCCATGCCCACTGAGGCCATGCGCCGGCGATACTCCGGGCTGAGCCGCGCCGCACGGGCGAGCATATTGCTCACGCCGGCACAGATGTGCACCGTCGGTCCTTCCACGCCCAGCGAGGCGCCCGAGCCGATCTGCAGCGCGCACAGCCCAAACTTCGCGAGGGTCTCCTTGATGGAGATGTAGCCTGACCTCAAGGTGAAGGCAACCTTCACCTGGGGAATCCCGCTGCCGGCCGCCGCTGGAGCAATGTAATAAAGGCCAAGTCCGCAGATCAGGCCGCCCGCGGCAGGCGTAAGGATCGTCCACAGGATCCAGAGGTAATGGTTTGGCGTGAAAGCACCCGCAGCGGCCTGATTGATGAGCAGCCGCTCGATAAATGCCACACTGATATGGAAGGCAACCGCGGAAAAGCCGCATAGACCTCCGGCAAGAATGGTGAAAGCCAATAACCGCTGTCGCTCGGTCGGCAATCGGCGCATCAACCACGCCATAAAGCGCGAATACCAACCGCTTACCCTGACCGCAACGCTCAATTTAAAGGTGACCTCGTCGCATAAACGTCCGCAGCCAGTATAGGATCATGCGAGTGTAGAGCGCTGTTCCGATTGGGACTGGCTATTGCTTCCTGTCAGTCTGCTGCATGAAACCGGCGAGATAGTTCTTCCACACTCTGGCCACGGTATGGGTTCCATGTCCCCGCGTCGCGTCTGAGATTGGAATCAAAATGAAGCGCGCATTCGGCATGCGCTTGACCATCGTCTCCGCGATGCCGAGTTCCGGGGGATTGATGTAATCGTCGGCGGAGTTGATCCACAGAACCGGCGCGGTGATGTGTTCCAGGTTCGGACTGGGATCGTAATTCCTGCTCGCGTTCATATAGAAGATCATGTTGTTTGCATCAGTGCCGGGCACAGTGCGCTCCAGATACCGGTCGACGTACTGCTCGGCCAGCTCGCGCGTGGGCGCTGCCTTCTGCATCTGCAAGGGACTCGAACCCATTACCAGCAATAGTTCGTTGGCCGTGCGGATTCCCTCGACGGGCTCGGTTTTGTATTCGCCGTTCATCCACGCCGGATCGAGCTTGATGGCCT
>JBATYG010000805.1:0-2068 GCA_049673945.1 Occallatibacter sp. | reverse complement strand
CCACCGAGATATCGTCGACCGATGTCACCTGGATATTGGTCGCGCCCGCGGCGGCATCCTCGCCAAGGTAGGCCTGCGTGCCCGGCTTGCCCACCGCCGTCACTGTCGCCACCTCGTACTGCTCCGTCGTTGTACCCACCGCGGGATAGGTTGCGCCATAACCGAGCGCGATCTTCTCGCCCACCACAAAGCCGGCCACGCTCTCCACAGGCACATTCGTCGAGCCCACCGGAATCGTAATCACCGGACCATCGGGCAGAGGCTGCCACATCGACGTATGATTGCTCGCCGCTGTGCCCACGCTTGCGATCTTCCGCGTCTCCGCATTCGATCCGTTTCCGATGCTGATCGTGTCACCCGCCGACATTCCCGCCGTGCTTCTCACGTGAATCGTCGCATCGCCCGCCCGCGCCTCAGCCACCAGCCCGGAGTTCGCAAGCCCAAGCAGGTAGAAACCGCCCGCCGCCAGCTTCGTCCCCACCGGAATTTCAATCGCCGAGAAGCTCGCCTGCTGCGTTGGACGCACCGTCACCGTCCACTTCGATAGATCCACACTCCGCGGCCCCGCGTTATACAGCTCGATAAACGAATCCGTCGCCCCCGCGCCCTGCGCCGAGCTGATGCGAAATTCGTTGATCTTCACCGGGCTCACATTCCGCACCTTCTCCGCCGTCGCGAGAGATTGCTTCTCGCCCCCGGCCCGGTCCGTCCACGCGGCCTTGCCCACCAGGTCGCCATTGAACGCCTCCGGCCCCGACGTCACCTTGAACGTCGCGCTCACGCTTGCCCCCGGCGCCACCGGATCGGCGAACCTCTTCGACTCATCTCTCGTTCCTGCGACCACGGCCTTCCATTGCTTCTCGGGCACGGCGATGCTCAGCTCTACACCCGTTGCCGGCGCACCCGTCGTGTTCGTGAACGTCACTGTGGATTCCTGCGACGATCCCGGTGTAAAGGTCCGCAGTCCTGGCGGAGTCGCCTTTGCCTGCGCCGGCGTCAGGCTCAGTGATTGCACGTCATACTTTGCCGCCACGATATTTGCCTGCACCAGTTGGTCGGTCGCATCGCTCGGAAAAGTCCCCGCAGCCGTCACCGCGCCTTCATAGAAAGTTCCCTGCGAGCCGTTGCTGTTGTCGCCGCCATTGCCGAGCAGAATCGCTCCCTGCTTGCGCATCGGGTCATACGTCGCGTTCACGCGTCCGCCGTCGAACATCACCGTCAGCGTGCCCTGTTGCGCATCGCCTCCCATCGAGGTCCAGTGGTGCGGCTCTCCCTTCGCAATCGCTGTCACAAAGCGCCAGTCGATGCTTGGCAACTTCGGGCAGCCCTTTGTCCCATCCGTATTCACGCAGCCAACCAGGTTGTTCTCCTGGTCCGTCATGATCCACGGACCAGCCCCGCTGCCGTGAAACCACGGCGTAGCGTTGCCGTAGTACGCCGTCTCCATCGTGCCGTTGTCATCGTCGCGGCTGTCTGTTTCGGCGTTGCCATAGTCAAAGCAGCAGCCATCGTTGAAGTGCAGCCCATTGATCACCCAGTACTGCCCTTCCGCCTCGTCGTCGACTGCCGTGCCCTTCGCATCATCCTGCCGCAGGCCCATGCCTGGCTCGATAAAGACGCCGTAGACCTTGTGACCCATCACCGTTACCGGCGCCATATCGGCGATCGGCAGATTGTTGAAGCCGCCCATCGCCGGCCCACTGAAGCCGCCGCGCGGCGCCTGCGTCAGATCGTTGTGCTTCGGTGACTGGTCATAGATCTTCGTGATCCAGCAGTACGTGTTGGCGCAGAAGGCGTCCTGCGCTGCTGCGTCGGCATATCCGCCTGCATCCTGCCCCGGCTGCACCACGCCGATATCCAGCTTCTTGCCATCTGACTGCCGCATCACTTGGTAAAGCGGGCCGTCATACGACGCATACAAAGCGCGCGTTGTGCTGTGCGCCGCCACGCACGCGTCGCCCGCTGCCGAATAGATATCGCACGGCCCTTTCGGCCTTGCTGCCGATGCGTTCGAGCCAGTCCCGTTCTGCTCCGCCCCCGCCGCCGCGCCTGCCAGCATCAGCGCCAT
>JBATYG010000804.1:0-4518 GCA_049673945.1 Occallatibacter sp. | reverse complement strand
GGGGTGGCCTTTTTGCGTGGTCAGGGATCAGGGATCAGGGTCTTGCTTCCCACCCATGGCTACGCCATGGATGGGGGCACCTAATTTCGTGGGGATGGATGCGATACCAGCCCTAGAACTTGACGTTGGGCACCTGCTGGGCGGCAGGGCTGGCAGTGAAGTAGGCAGTGTTTTCCTTGAAGCCGGAGATGCCGGCCCAGATGTTGTTGGGGAATTGCAGGATGTAGGTGTTGTACTCCTGGAGGGCGTCGTTATAGCGCTTGCGGGCGACGCTGATGCGGTTTTCAGTGCCGGCAAGCTCGTCCTGCAGGCGCATGAACTGGTCGCTCGAACGGAGCTGGGGGTAGTTCTCAGTGAGGGCGAGCAGGCGGCCGAAGGCGGAGTCGAGCTGGCCGTTGGCGGCGATTTTGGCGGCGGGGCCCTGCGCGTTGAGCAGGCCGGCGCGGGCGTTGGCGATGTCACCAAAGACGGTGCTCTCCTCTTTAGTGAAGCCCTTGACGGTTTCGACGAGGTTGGGAATGAGGTCGGCGCGGCGCTGGAGCTGGATGTCGACCTGCGACCAATTGGCCTTGACGTTCTGGTCGAGGGCGACCATCTGGTTGCGGGCGCTGACGTAACTGCCGCCTACCATTAGCGCGGCGACGACCAAGACACCGAGGATTCCGAGAACTACCCAAAGTGCACGGCTCATAGAGTGCTTTTTCTCCTGTGGCCTCCGATTGGGAAGCCGGTTCACAACAAGAAAGAAACCGAGAGACTACTACCAATCACCGCCGGCGCCACCGCCGCCGAAGCTTCCGCCTCCGAAACCGCCGAAGCCGCCACCGCCACCTCCACCTCCACCGAAGCCACCACCGCCGAACCCGCCTCCGCCGGAGCCACCACCAAACCAGGGACCGCCGCGGAAACCGCCGCCGAAGAGGCCGGCGAAGAGGAGGAAGCGGAGGAGAGGAATTCCGCCAAAGAAGAGAAAGATGATGAGCAGAACAACGAGGGGGCCGAAGTTCGTGTGGGTGTGAACCTGCTCGCGTGCAACAACGGGCGCGTCGGTGAGGGTTACGTTGGCATCGGCCGCAATGACCTGGGCAAGCTGGCCGACGGCAAGGGTCAGAGCGCCATCATAATCGTTCTGGCGCAAGTAAGGGACCATCTCGCGGCCGATGTCGCCGATTTTTGCATCGTTGAGGATGCCCTCAAGGCCGTAGCCGACGTCGATGCGGTATTTGTGGTCGTCTACGGCGAGCAGGACGAGGACGCCTTTGTCGGAGCCCTTCTTGCCGATTTTCCAGGCGTCTTCGAGCTCGTTGGCGTAGTCGGCGGAGTCGTTGCCGTCGAGGTTGCGGACGGTGACGATGGCGAGCTGGGAGTTGGCCGCGGAGTGATCAAGCTGGCTGGCGAGGCTGTCGAGCTCGGCGATGGTCTGCGGGGAGAGGACATGGGCGTAGTCGGAGACATAGTCAGTGGGGCGAGGGAGGCTCTTGACGGCCTGCGCGAAGAGCGTGGAGAGGCCGGAAACGAGGAGCGCGGCCAGGAGGATAGAGCGGAAAGCCCGCGGCAGGGGGCGAGAAAGATTCATCGCACTTTATTGTACGGGGCCGAGGAGCGGCCGGTTCCCAGCGCTGGCTGGCCCGCCGCGAACAACCACTAGACTGGAGTTGATATGACTGAGACGAAGACTGCTCCAATTGCCCGCAAAGTTCACACGGAAAAGGCGCTGCACGGCAAAGTGCTGGTGGATGACTATGCCTGGCTGCGCGACCGGGAAAATCCCGAGGTGAAGGCGTACCTCGACCAGGAGAATGCCTATGCGGAAGAGGACACAGCGGCGCTGGCGGGGCTGCGCGAGGCGCTCTACAAGGAGATGCTGAGCCACATCAAGCAGACGGATGTGTCGGTTCCCTTTCGCGATGGCGGGTGGTGGTATTACACGCGGACGGAAGAAGGCCTGCAGTATCCCATTACCTGTCGCAAGCGCGGCGACGCGGCGGGGCCGGCCCAGGACGCCGCCGAAGCGGTGGTGCTGGACGCGAACAAGCTGGCCGAGGGGCTTGCTTTTTTTGCGATCGGGGCAAATGACATTACGGACGATGGGCGGTGGCTGGCCTACACGACGGACACGACGGGCTTCAGGCAGTACACGCTGCACATCAAGAACCTTGAGACAGGCGAGACGCTGGCTGGCGCGGTGGAGCGGGTGGGTTCGGTGGTGTGGGCAGCGGATAATCGAACGCTCTTCTACACGGTGGAGGACGAGGAGCAGAAGCGGCAGTACCAGTTATGGCGCCACGCCAGGGGTCAGGAACACGCGGGCGATGCGCTGGTGTTTCAAGAGGACGATGAACGGTTCAATGTCGGCGTGGGCCGGACACGCGATGGCGCGTACCTGGTGATGGAGTCGTCGAGCCACATCACGACGGAGTGCCATGTGCTGCGTGCGGATGATCCGGCGGGCAGGTTCGCGCTGAGTGCTGCGCGTGAGGATGACCACGAATACTCCGTCGATCACAGGAATGGGTTGTGGTTCATCCGCACAAACGACAAGGGGAAGAATTGCAGGCTGGTGACAGCGCCGGTGGAGACGCCGGGGCGCGAGCACTGGACGGAGCAGATTGCGGTGCGCGCGGATGTGATGCTGGAGGATGTGGATCTCTTCGCGGGGTTCTTTGTGGCCTGCGAGCGCGAAGACGGGCTGCCGAGGCTGCGGCTATGGAAGTTCGCGAGCGATGGGCCGGAGGCGGCGCGGGCGGGCGAGATCGCGTTTCCGGAGCCGGCATACAGCGCGGGTCCACAGGTGAACCGCATCTTTGAGACGACGAAGTTTCGCTACAGCTACCAATCGCTGGTGACGCCGGGCTCGGTGTATGAGTACGACATGGAGAGCGGTGGATCGACACTGCTGAAACAGGTGGAGATTCCGGGGGGCTTTGACCGCACGCTCTATGCGAGCGAGCGGGTGCATGCGACGGTGGGCGATGGCGTGAAGGTGCCAGTGTCGCTGGTGTATCGCAAGGACAGACGCGAGCCGGGAAAGAATCCGCTGTATGTGTATGGGTACGGATCGTATGGGTACGCGCTGCCGCTTGGCTTCAGCTCGAATCGGCTGAGTTTGCTGGATCGCGGCGTGGTGCTGGCGTATGCGCACATTCGCGGCGGCGGCGACCTGGGCGAGCCGTGGCATGACGCAGGCAAGATGCTGGTGAAGCGGAATACGTTCACGGACTTTATTGCGGCAGTGGAGCACCTGACGGCGGCGGGCTACGGCGATGCGGGGCGGGTGGCGATTGAGGGCGGTTCGGCGGGGGGGCTGCTGATGGGCGCGGTGACGAATATGCGGCCGGATCTTTTCAGCGTGGTGCTGTCACACGTTCCGTTTGTGGATGTGATGAACACGATGCTGGATGCGTCGCTGCCGCTGACGGTGCCAGAGTATGAGGAGTGGGGCGATCCAAACGAGGAGCAGTATTTCAAGTACATGCTGAGTTATTCGCCGTATGACAATTTGAAGGCTGCGAGTTATCCGGCGATGCTGGTGAAGACGTCGCTCTACGACAGCCAGGTGATGTACTGGGAGCCGGCGAAGTACGTGGCGAAGCTGCGGACGCTAAAGAAGGACGGGCATCCCCTGCTGCTGGTGACGAATATGCAGGCGGGGCATGGCGGGGCGAGCGGGCGCTACGACTATCTGAAGGAGATCGCGTTCGACTATGCGTTTCTGCTGCGTGAGCTAGGAGTTGCATGACAGGTCGTTTCTCACCGGGGATTCGCATAGACGGTTACACCTTGCTTAGTCCGGTTCCGTGACTACCTCAAGATCTCCTTTACGCACCGCCTTCATCAGAACGGCGTGGTCTTTTTCACTCTGATCTGCGTACGCGACCGAAAACGCTGCAAGTGCCTTATCGAAAGAGTCGCTCTGCCCCAGGTAGCCGCTGATCAACGCCGACTCGCCCGAGCGGGCGTGGGCGCGGGCCAACGTAAAGCCGCAAACCTCCGCGTACTGAAGCATGTCAGTCAATCCGAACAGCTCGACCATGATTTTGATCTTCATGTCTTTAAGCTGCCGTATATAGAATTGCCGGCCGTGTTTGCCTTCAGTCCATCCAAGGAACAGGTCGCTGGCGGACTGCATCAGAAGGCAGCCTCTTACCACTCGCTCCCCATGATTCTTGTAGATGCTCTTTCCGGCGTATGGTTCGAGCACCGATGCATTCGCCTGCTTGATCTGCAGGAATAGTGGATCGTTTTCCGCGGCCATCATCAGCGCAATACCGCAAAACGTGCCGACGCTACCGACCCCGACAACCTTGAGCGCCATATCTTTCATCACGAAACGGTCGAAAAGTACGCGGCGCTCTTCGGCCAAAGTATCGCGGTAACCCGCCAACGCATCCCGGACGTTCGCGGCATACTTCCGCTTGCCAGCGTCGGGCCAGTGATAGATCAGCGGAGGGTTGTCCCGGATGGTCACGGATTCGCTGGAAGTGTCGGCCAGCACAGGAAAATCGTGCTCCGCGACAC
>JBATYG010000803.1:0-6951 GCA_049673945.1 Occallatibacter sp. | reverse complement strand
GAACAGGCTCGCGAGATCACTGAAGCACTCGTGCGCTCCGGCGCGATCGACGAGCTGGTGGTCGACTCGGTAGCCGCGCTGGTTCCCAAGGCTGAGCTGGATGGGGAGATGGGTGATTCCCACATGGGCCTGCAGGCGCGTCTCATGTCGCAGGCACTCCGCAAGCTCACAGGCACGGTAGCAAAGTCGCGCACATCGCTTATTTTCATCAATCAGATCCGCGAAAAGATCGGCGTGATGTTCGGCAACCCCGAAACCACCACCGGCGGCCGCGCTCTCAAGTTTTATTCATCGGTTCGCGTCGATATCCGCCGCATCGCAGCCGTGAAGGAAGGCGACGTGGTTGTTGGCTCGCGTACCAAGGTTAAGATCGTCAAGAACAAGGTGGCCGCGCCCTTCCGCGAAGCCGAGTTCGACATCCTCTACGGGGAGGGCATCAGCCGCGAAGGCGACGTGCTCGACCTCGCCGTAACCCACAACATCGTTGAGAAATCCGGCGCGTGGTACAGCTACAGCGGCGAGCGCATCGGCCAGGGCCGCGAGAACACCCGCAACTTCCTCAAGGAAAACAAGGAGACCTTCGCGAAGATGGACGCCGAGGTTCGCAAGCGGCTGGGGATCGCGGGTGCGGCAGCCGGCCCAGAAGTCCCCGAGGTTCCCGTTGCCGGTCCCGCCGAAGCCAAAGAGGCCGTGCGCTCCAAACGGGGATAGAACAGGCAGCGAACGGAGAGTCTTCAGGAGCGGCTGCCTGTGAGGAGCCGCTTTTCATTCAGATACTGATCGGAACGCTGTCTCCACGCATTTCGTACACTCTTGAAGTGCGGCGTGTGCGGGCCCGCGCCGTCCATCCGGAGCCGAATGAGAATTGCCCCTCGAAGATCGGCGAAGCTTCTGGCGCGGTGGCTTGCATGCTGCGTGGGAATCTTCTGTCTGGTCATGCCCTCGCCTGTTTTGCAGGGGCAGATCGCTCCTTCGGCGAATGCCGCGGCTCAGCCTGCCGGCAATCCCGCTCCCGCCGCCGTGCGCGGTGTTCTCGAACTGGCCGGTCCGTGGCGTTTCCAGATGGGTGATGACCCCCGCTGGGCCGACCCCACCTTTGACGATTCCGCGTGGCCGTCGGTTGTTCTCGATCAGCCGCTTAACGCGCAGGGTATCGAGCCCTACTCCGGCTTCGGATGGTATCGCATCCACCTGGACCCGAAGCAGCTCGACGCATTCGGCGCCACCAGACCGCTCGAACTGATGCTCGCGAGCGGGTCCATCGGTCAACTCGCCGTTTACGTCAACGGCGTCGAATTGGTTCACACGCGCGGCATGACGGATCATCCCGCCATGTACCAGTCTGCGCCACTCGTCGTCCACCTCTCCGGCGCTGATTCGAACGGCTCCCGCGTTCTGGCCATTCGCACCTGGGCCGGCCCCGGCGTTCCCATCCGTTCCGGTTTGCTGTCGCAGGTTGAGCTCGGCACGCATGCCGAGATTGCCGATCGGCTCCTCGCGGCCAACGGCCGCCTCTGGAACGAGCAGGTCACATCGGCTGTGGTGGTCGCGTTTCTCTTCCTCTGCGTCGCGGGCCTCGGGGCGGCGCTCTATCTCGCGCAGCGCCATCACTCCGAATACATCTGGCTCGCGCTGCTCTGCATCGCCAACGCTGCCGGCGGGCTGGCCGATGCCTTTTTCTGGCTGGGATGGATTTCTCTGCCGCCCTACCAGGTGCTTCGCACCTTTGCCAGTTTCATCTTCATTGCCGTGACGCTCGAGTTCGTGCTGCGCTTCACTGGCAGCCCTCACCGCAGGCTGGTGCGTGGCTTGCAGGCGGCTATCCTTCTCGTTCCCTTTGTTTTATTCCTCCATCTCGACCAGTCCTTCCAGTTTCTTGCAAACATTGTGGAACTCGTCTTTTGCGTTGCGGTCTGCGTGCTGCTCTTTCAGGCGTGGCGACGGGGCAGCAAAGAAGCCGGCGTCATGCTGCTGCCTTTCCTGCTCGCCTCCGCATGGGACCTCATCCAATCGACGCTCGACTACGCAGCCGGCAGGCACTGGCTTCCCGCAAGCCTGGCTCCGCGTCCCTATTTGGTCGGCCCGATCACCTTCAGCCCCAGTTCAGTCGCGTTCCTCATCTTTCTCGCCAGCCTCGTCGCGGTCATTCTCTACCGATTTATTCGCGCCAGCCAGGATGAGCAGCGCTCCAACGCCGAGATTGCCGCCGCCCGCAGCGTGCAAGCCCTGCTCATTCCCACTCAGCTTCCTTCCACGCGCAACTTCATGCTTGAGAGCGCCTATCTCCCCGCCCACGGCGTCGGCGGAGACTTCTTCCAGGTCCTGCCCGTGAAAGACGACTCGCTGCTCATCGTTGTCGGCGACGTGAGCGGCAAAGGCCTGCAGGCGGCCATGAATTCAAGCACTCTCGTCGGCGCGCTGCGTAACGAGCTTTCCTACGACCCGGCAACCGTTCTCTCGCACCTCAACCACGTCCTGCTCGGCGCGGTCTCGGCGCCCGGAGCCGTCCCTGAGCTCGATGCCGCCCCCTGCTTCGCCACCTGCCTCTGCGCCAGAATCTATCCAGACGGAAGGCTGGCCATTGCCAATGCCGGCCATCTGAGCCCCTATCGCGACGGCCGCGAGCTTGAACTCGAACCCAGCCTGCCGCTGGGCGTTATCGCCGAAGCTGAATACACCGAGTCGACCTTTCAGCTCGATCGCGGCGAGCGCCTCATCTTCCTGTCAGACGGCGTTGTGGAGGCCACCAACCCGCATGGCGAACTCTTCGGCTTCGAGCGTACCCGGCAGGTCAGCACAGAGTCGGCGCGTTACATCGCACAGACGGCCCAGCGGTTCGGCCAGACCGATGACATCACGGTCGTCTCTCTCTATGTGGTCGCACGCGCAGCGCAGCGCAATCGTGAAGCGCTCCAGACGAGCTGAACCGCTGCGCCGCAGGCCCGCACCAGCCAGACTTGCGTCAGCCAGGTCCGCATCATTTGAGATTTCGCCCGCTTACATGCCGTAGAATCGCTTTGAGCCGATTCAATGAGCGTCAAAGCCCTCTATCCTGGCACCTTCGACCCGCCCACCAACGGACACATCGATCTCATTCAGCGCGGCTCAAAGCTCTTTGAGCACCTCACCGTCGGCATCCTCAAAAACCCAGTCAAAAATCCCCTCTTCACCGTCGAAGAGCGAGTCGAGATGCTCCGCGAGTCCACGAGTTCGCTCGGCAATGTCTCCGTAGCCACCTTCGACGGCCTCATGGTCGAGTTTGCCCGCAATCTTGGGGCCACGGCTGTGCTGCGCGGCATTCGCGCCATCTCGGACTACGAGCACGAGTTCCAGATGGCCCTCATGAACCGCCGCCTCGCTCCCGAAATCGAAACCGTCTTCCTGCAGCCCGCCGGCCGGTACTCCTTCGTGAGTTCGCGCATGCTCAAGGAGGTCTTCAGCTTCGGTGGCGACGTTTCCGGCCTGGTTCCCCCTAACGTCCTCAAGCGCCTCAGGGGACGCATCGGCGCCCTCAGCTAGGCTGTTCATCCCTTGCTCATTTCTTGATACAATCCCGGCCCGGGCGACTTTGCGGCAACCGCGAAATCTGTCAAGATGGAAGAGCTATGACAGTTTCAGCACCCGCACAGGGTTTCGCCGAGCGCATCGGCCGCATCGAGGTTTCCGCAACCATGGCTGTCGCTGCCGAGGCAGCGAAACTGCGCGCCCAGGGCGTCAATCTGGTCGATTTTGGAGCCGGTGAGCCCCATTTCCCCACGCCGCGCCACATCAAAGATGCCGCCATTGTCGCCATCGAGGGCAACTTCACCCGCTACACCGTCGTGCCCGGCATTCCTGACGTGCGCAAGGCTATTGTGGAGCGCCACGCCTGCGACTTCGGCTCAGACTACGGCATCGACGAAGCCATCTTCACCGCAGGCGGCAAGCTTGCGCTCTTCAACACCATCCAGGTGCTCATCGACCACGGCGACGAGGTCATTCTCCCCGTCCCCTACTGGGTCAGCTTCAAAGACATCATCCAGTACGCCGGCGGCAAGGTCATCTTCCTCGAAACCCAGGAGTCGGAGAACTTCCGCATCACCGCCGACGCCATCGAGAAGGCCATCACTCCGCGCACCAAGGCGATCATTCTCAACTCGCCGTCCAATCCGGCCGGCTCCATTGTCTCCGCAGAAGACCTCGAGCGCATCGTTCACCTCGCCCACGAGCGCGGCATCTTTCTCCTGCTCGACGAGTGCTACGTCTACCTGAACTATGCGGGCGCGCCGGTCTCAGGCGGCTCCTACACCTGGGCGAAGCAGAACATCGTCGTTCTCGGTTCGCTCTCCAAGACCTATTCCATGACCGGCTGGCGCGCCGGCTATGCTCTGGCTCCGAAACAGATCGTCGCCAACCTCAGCAAGCTGCAGTCGCAATCCACTTCGAATGCAACCAGCATTGTGCAGAAGGCCGCGATTGCCGCGCTTGCAGGCCCGCAGGATTGCGTCGCCGAATTCCGCGCCGAGTTCATCGAGCTGCGCGACTACATGCTCAGCAAGCTGGCTGAGATTCCCGGCGTTACCTGCACAAAGCCCGAAGGCGCCTTCTACGTCTACCCCAACATCTCCGCCTTCGTCGGCAAGGGCGGCATCCGCACGGCCACTGAGCTGGCCACCCGCCTGCTCCACGAGGGGCATGTCGTCACCGTGCCCGGCGAGGCATTTGGCACCGGCGAGCACATCCGCCTCTCCTATCCCGTCACCCGGGAAAGCATCGACGAGGGAACCCGCCGCATGGGCGAGTTTCTAACGCGCCTAACCTGAGGCTCTCCGGATACTTTGGAAAAACCCTCGTCTCCGCAGAATGAGATGGGGGGACTGTGCAAATGCGCCTTCTGTCGAGTAGGATGAGTTTTCCATGCCGAGTCAGATCGATTTTCGTCCAGTGATTCTTGCCGGTGGAAGCGGCACCCGCTTCTGGCCCCGTTCCCGTCGCGCCCACGCCAAGCAGGTTCTGGCGCTCGACGGCGAGCGCTCCATGATCCAGCAAACGGTGGAGCGGTTGAAGCCCCTGGGCACGGCCGACAAGACATGGGTGATCACCAACGAGCTTCTCGCCGGCGAAATTGCCGAGCAGCTCGCCGGCGTGCCAGATGCGCAGATCATTCGCGAGCCTTTCGCGCGCAACACCGCGCCCGCCTGCGGCCTGGCGGCCTTTTTGATCGAGCGCGACAATCCCAATGCCGTCCTCGGTGTCTTTCCTTCCGATCACGTCATCGCCGACGAGCCGCGCTTTTTGAAGGCGCTCCACAAAGGCATCGCCCTCGCGGCAGCAGGCGAAAACATGGTCGTCCTCGGCATCGAGCCGACCCGGCCTGAAACAGGATACGGTTACATTGAAACCGGTGACAGCCTCGACGACGGCGTAGCGCTGCATGTCCGCCGTTTCACTGAGAAGCCGAATCTGCACCGCGCAGAAGACTTCGTTTCCGCAGGCAACTACTTCTGGAACTCCGGCATATTTCTCTGGTCGGCGCGCACCCTTGCCAATGCCGTGCGCGAACACCTGCCAGAAACCGCCCCGCTGCTTGAAGGCATCGCGGCTGCTTACGGGACGCCCCAGTTCGAAGAGACCTTCCGCAGCCTTTATCCCCGCTGCGAAAACATCTCGGTCGACTACGCGGTGCTCGAGCCGCGCTCGGCCAAGGGCGAGCACCTTTCACGCCTCTTCTGCCTGCCGGCAGAGTTCAGTTGGAACGATCTTGGCTCCTGGGCCTCGCTCTATGAGTACCAGCTTGAATCCCGGCTGCGCGGTGACGGCGACGGCAACGTTGCCGAAGCAGAGGGCCACCTCGCCATCGAGGCAGGGAACAACTACATCTACAGTCCCAAAAAGTTCGTCGCGCTCGTCGGCGTTGAAAATCTGGTCATCGTGGATACTGAAGATGCCCTGCTGATCGCCCATCGCGACCACTCGCAGGACGTTGGCAAGATTGTGAAGGAACTGGATATCTCCGGCCGCAATGAGCTGATCTAGAAACCGGGAGGCATCTCTCCCGGAAATGCTTTCGCGCCGGCTGAGCCGCGCGTCTGCGCCGGTTGCTCACGTTCAATCCCTTCACCCAAATTCTCCTGCAGGGAGCGACGACCGACCGATGCCTCACCCTCAGATCAAGTTCGGCACCGACGGCTGGCGCGGCGTGATCGCCGACGACTTCACCTTCGCAAATGTACGTAGCGCCGCTGAAGCCATCGCAGCCTACGTGCACGCCCAGGAAGATCCCGCCAAAGGCCTCTGCATTGGCTACGACACACGTTTCGGCTCCAAAGCCTTCGCGTCCGCCTGTGCTGAGGTTGTTGCAGCGACAGGCATCCCCGTCCTGCTCGCGCATGACATCACGCCCACCCCGGCCTTGAGTTATGGCGTGCGCGAGCGCGGCGCCGCCGGCGGCATCATGATTACCTCGTCGCACAATCCCGCCCAGTGGAATGGCGTGAAATACAAAGCCTGGTATGGCGGCTCCGGTAAACCCTCCATCATCGCCGCCATCGAGAGCTACCTCGGCAAGCCCGTCGCGCGTTCCGCCAAAGCGGCGCCTATCGAGCAGGTTGATTTCCTGCCCAGCTACCTTAAAGCCATCGAGAGCTTCGCCAATCTCGATCTCATCGCGCGCTCCGGCAAAAAATTCGTGATCGACTCGATGTACGGCGCCGGGCGCACCATTCTCTCCGACATCTTCAAGCGCATTGGTGTCACCCACGTACAGATCCGCGGCACTGTGAATCCGCTCTTTCCCGGTATCAATCCCGAGCCGATCGAGCCGCACATCCGCGCCCTCGGCGAGGCGGTCGTGGAGTATCAATGCGACGCGGGCCTCTGCACCGACGGAGACGCTGACCGCATCGGCGCAACCGATGAGTACGGCAACTTCGTCGACCCGCACAAAATCTTCTCTGTCCTGCTCAGTTGGGT
>JBATYG010000802.1:0-3004 GCA_049673945.1 Occallatibacter sp. | reverse complement strand
TCGTGGACCCGCTGGGTCTGTTTTATGGCCCGGGCGGTGGTGGCGGCGATGACCCAGGCGATCCGGGTGATCCTGATCCAGGCGATCCTGGCGGTTACTGCGATTCATGCCCTTGCATGAGCGGGGGTGGCGGCGGCGGTGATGATGGCTGGACCCTTCCCAATGATCCTATCGGCTCCGATCCAATCGCCAAGCCAGATGTAGTCGGACGTTCTGGTGTGCGAGCCATGAATAGTTGTTCGAATGGCCCTTCTGGAGCAAAGGGCGGTGGCGGGCACAGCACAGCCCCAAGTAAAGGAATGACAGCAGCTCAATTTTTTGAGTGCGCATCAAAGACGGCGAATAAATTCAGTATCGCTGGTTTCGCGGGTCTCACGAGCCCGGGCAGCAGCTTTGGCGCTCAGGCTGGAAAAGCAATTGGCACTGCATTTCTCGGCAATACTTTTTCAGGAATCTCAGACGTGTTTACGCACGTTGGTACAGGAAACTTCGGCGCGGCTTACGGCGATTTCGCATTGGGCGGCACGGCTCAGGGGCTGCCGTTTGGAACCAGCGCCTCCGCTAAAGGCATTGTAGGAGTAACGACTGATGCCGCAGTGGGCGCAACCTTAGGGGCGGAAATGATAGAGCCGGTGGGCTGGGCAAAACTTGGGATAGACGCAGTTGTCTACGCTGGCTCTATGCTTTCGTGCGCACCATAACTGGAGGATTATGTCTAGAGGCCAGACAACCGCGCTGATCGCGCTCGTTCTATTAGGGGTCGGTATCATCGGATTCCTTATGTCTTTGGGTTGGAGTTTGGTAACGGGGAGGGATATAGATCGCGACAAGGTCGTATTTCTCGCAAAGGCATGGGGGGCGTTCGTAGCGGTATTCATCGCTTTGGATCTCATTCGATGACTGGGCGGGCGAGCATTTTAATGCCCCAAGTAACGCACAGCAATCACAACAACCGAAGAAGCCGCCGTGCAACCCCAACACTCGCATGGGCGGTGTGGTGAAGGCGTTTGATGGACTCCAGACTTCAGCAGCGGCCTTTGACCTTGCTGGCATTCACGTGGGTGCAGCGGTGCTCGTCGTCGGAGGCGGCTGCCTTGATCCGACTCCCTTCGAGCCTGCTACCTGCATAGCGGGCGGAGCCGGTGCGGTTTCAATGACGGCCGGTGCTGGCGTACTAGGCTACTTAGGCTACCAAACGGTGAAAGACGAACTAATTCCAGGGATCATGCAGGCTGTAACCTGTGAGCCGTAGAGGCAAACGATGAAACTTTCGATCTCAAGATCGCGGGGAAGCATTTGGGTGTGGTTGTTTTGGGGACTCGGAATTTATCTTGCCCTCGAACTCGCAGCATGCCGCATAGCTGCGCAGGTGCTCAATAGGACTGCGGACCAGTTTGCGGGGCCATATCTGGCCTTCGCAGTTCCGTGGGTGATTTTTGCGCCGCTGATCTGGTGGCTGCGGAAGTGGGAGGAACAGGGCGAAACACCCAAGCGCCTGGCACGGGGGTGGAGTCTAGGTATGGCGCTGTTTGGAGTTGCGGTGGAGGCTGCGGTCTTCTATTCAGGCACTGTACTTCGCCTCATGGACCCGACAGACGTTGCAGGTGGCTTCATCGCGACGGTGTTGTTAAGCGTTCCGATCCTCTACTTCGGTATGTACTACACAGCGCTAAGGTCAATTTCTGCGCGAGCGGTCAGCAAGCGCGGCAACGTGTAGTTCCGCGCCCCAGGAGCCAACATCCCAAGGGCGTCGCTGCTAAAGCAACGGGGGTAGCAGGGACACGTCATGTGGGAAAGCGCATCTTGTCAAGGGCGCTTTTCGAAGGGTTTGGGAGTGCATCAATTCTCGCGGCTGGCAAGAATTCGCAGCGGCGGGGCGGGACGCGAGGCACTCTTGGAAAGAGGTTCTGGTGAGAACAGGAAAAGCGAAGCCCCCTTGACGGTCCGTCGTAACGGCCCGTGACCTGCTCCCAAAAATCCGGGATTTCGTATTCGGGATCAGATCAGGTTCAAGCAGCATCGAGCAAGAAAGTTCTAAAATCGTCTGCTAAGGCCGACCATACTTAGGAACAAAAAACTGACGGCGAACGGCAGCACTGCTATTAAGGATCCCCAGCACTTCCTCTGCGATTCGCACACACACTCATCACCATCGAGGGAAAACCCCCGGGGAGCGAGATTCAGCTCTGAAAGCCGCTTTGTCAGCTCGAACTGCAGCGCATCACACGAGACATTCCCGCGATTGAGCGATGAACCCAGTCATGCAAGAGTGGAAAACTCTGCTTCGATGGTTCGCATATTCTAAGAACATGAGCGAAGGGCGCTTGAATGCGTATATCCAACACGGCCATCATTTAGTCAAGGGCTGGCTCTTGCCGGGAGCGATCGAAGCCACGGTCCGCCTTTCAGCCGAACAAAGAAAAGCGGGGGTGTCGAGCGGTATTGCGGAGATTGGGGTGCATCATGGCAGGCTCTTCATCTTGCTCTATCTTCTTGGAACGGCTGACGAGTCAGCGGTTGCGATCGATCTCTTTTCACATCAGGATCTGAACAACGACCGTTCCGGTGCGGGCGATTTGGAGCGCTTCAAACGAAATCTGAAACGCCATGCGAATCTAGATCGACTCGTCATTCATGAAGGCGACTCGATGCAGCTTACCTCTGATTCCATCGCGGAACTGGGACGGGGCCCATTTCGAATGATCAGTATTGACGGTGGGCACTCTCCCGAAATTACTGCTCACGATCTATCCGTAAGTGAAGCCGCCCTGGTGAGTGGGGGAGTCATTCTTCTTGACGACTGCTTCAATGAGGCTTGGCCGGGCGTATCGAACGGCGTTCACCAGTACTTCTCGGAGCTTCGATCAGTGGTTCCGTTTGGGATCGGTGGGGGCAAGACCTTCTTTTGTCATAGGCCGTTCGCAGATCGCTACGCTGCGACGCTGATCGCCATGGACCCGAAGGCGGTTTCACGAGAGTTCCTGGGCTCGCAGGTGGTGTGCTT